>JAAENB010000920.1 GCA_024224995.1 bacterium
GTTGAAACCCCGGGCTAAAATTGACTCATTTTCAAAAACTCTTACGCCCCCTCGCAGGGTCGCACCCCTTTGCCGGAATCTCCATAGCCCTGGCCTGAAACCAGCCAGTAAAGGCGTTGCACTGCAACGTCTCTCAGAACCAAGCCCCTGCCAGGAGCATCTTCGCAAAATAGACCCGGTGTCGACACAGTTTCTTCCGTATTTTTCCCGGCCCTGCCGGGTCAGCACTCTCAAGAAACTAAAGTCTAAACCGGGCAGACGGCATTAACATATAACATTTCGGAGTACACCACTGTCGTGAGCTGACACCCTTTGTCAGAAATTGACAATTTATACGAAGAATATCAACATCCTGTTCTTTTTCCCGGTTCTAATTTTTTTAAAGTAAACATCAGTAAGAGAAATAGAGAGGGAAGGGGATGGGGGAAATAATTTTTGATATTTTTTTTCACTTTATGGGGGGTGACTGTTAAAAAAAGAAAACAATTTTAGAGCGTTGGCACGAATCGTGCATTATAAAAGGTATACGGTAGTATACAGCGCAGGTTCTTACTACCGGCAATTAAAAAATAATCCAATCAGGAGTATAAAAATGAAAAAATATTTTAATTTAATAATGATGAGTTGTGTTCTCGTGGCGGCTATGGCGCTTACGGGCTGTGAGGCCGGTCTTACGAGTGGTAATGGTTCGGGTGACGGGCTCGATGAAGACTTTAGTTTTTCCGAGATCTATAGGAATATCAAAAATATGAAAGAAGAGATCGCTCTGTTGAAAAACGAAAACATGGAGCAGAAGATTGAGATAGATACTTTGAAGGGGCTTCTTGGCAGTGACGGAGGCGGGCTGGTCAATGATGTTGCTGCTTTGAAAGATACAGTGGGAGATAGTACCTCGGGACTGGTCTTGTCTGTTGGAGAAGTCCGGGAAACTCTTTATACCGCCAGTACCGGGCTTGTAGATGCAGTGGGAGATTCAACAAGCGGCCTGGTAAAAGATGTCGATGCTCTTGAAAAGACTGTTGGTAATACATCAAGCGGCCTGGTAAAATATGTCGATGCTCTTGAAAAGACTGTTGGTAATACAACAAGCGGCATAGTAAAGGATGTTGATGGCTTGCAGTTAAAAGTAGGCAGTTTTACTTCAAGCGGCCTGAGCAACAGGATCGGTTCCCTGGAAAAGAAATTATCCGGTGTTACAAGAAAGGATGATGATAACGGATACGATACCTTAACCTTCTCAGAGATGAATGTTCAGATTAATAGCGGTAGCGGTTCTACTCACGGACCTTCGAATGGACTGGGAAACCTGGTTATAGGATATAATGAACCGTATTCAGGCCCCGGTGGGGCAAGGCGATGGGGGTCTCATTATATAGTCGTAGGTCCTGAGAATGAATACTGGGATCGCGGCGGACTTGTTATTGGCCATAAAGCGACTAATTGTCCTCCATATGGAGCTGTGATACAGCATCTTTACTATGAAGTTTCAGGGGAACACCCAACCTTATTCAGGCCTTAACAGTTTTTTCTTTAAAACCAAGGAAGACCCGTAGATATGTTGCGGGGAGAGGCATGCCTCTCCCCGTTCACAGCACGCAACATCTCAACGAGCTTCTTTCCCCTTTCACCTGCTTCCAACGTCTCTGCAACCCACCCCGGGCAAAATCCTCAAACCTCAAACTTTAAACTTCAAACTTCAAACTTTAAATATTCATTGACACAACATATCCGTATAGTATCCTTGCCTCGAAATATAAAAAAAGGAGAGGGAATCATGAAAGAAATCGTCGCAAACAAAGACCTCATCAGCTTCTGCGGACTCTACTGCGGAGTCTGCCCCAAATACCTCAAGGAAAAATGCCCCGGCTGCCAGGGCAATGAAAAAGCATCCTGGTGCACAACCCGAACCTGCAACATGGAGCATAATTACGCCAGCTGCGCCGACTGCAAAGAATTCACCGAAGTAAACGACTGCAAAAAGTTCAACAACATCATCAGCAGGATCGTAGGCTTTGTCCTCCGCTCCGACAGAAGAGGCGGAATCCAGCTCATCAAAGATAAGGGCTACGACGGCTTCGCGCAGGAAATGACGGAAAAGAAGCAGATGACCGTTAAGAGAGGGGGAGGGAAGAGGTAATCGGAGGCCCCGAGGGCCGGGTGATCGGTGACCGGATAAGATAGGGATCGGGGGTCAGGGGTCGGTTAAGAGAAAAAGCCGGAAGCCGACCCAGCCAGGTCTTCTCTCCTCCCCGTGAACCCAATACGTAAAGACGTTGCACGCAACGTCTCTCCTCCTGATAAACCGCCCCGTTGGAGGCTTCACCTTGTCCCTTGTCCCTTGCCCCTGCCTCCTGTCGTTCATTCCCTTTTCCTGTTGTTCATTCCCAATAATGTTTGGAAAGTAAACATCAATTTTAAAACAAAAATAGAAAATACTGTTGTTCATTCCTTTTTTTCGGCGTTCATTCCCCTCTCCTGTCGTTCATTCCCTCTCACCTAGCGCTCATTCCGCAGCTATTGATTTTATGAGCAGATTTGTTATTTTATAAACAAGAGAAAAAAAGTTTATAAAGGACACTTAAAATGAAAACAACAATAGAACATTTTTTAAAAGGAACAGAATACTGCGATTGTAATAATCCCGGGATACGGGAACTTGCTTATCAAATCACCCGGCATTGTGATAATCAGCGAGACCAGGCAGTAGCCATATTTTACTGGGTACGGGATAATATCAAATACCGGCTGGGTTTCTGGAACATGAAAGCCTCTGAAACCCTTGAGGAAGGAACCGGAACCTGTACGAATAAAGCGAATTTATTTGTGGCGCTTCTTCGGGTTTGCGGAATACCGGCCGGTTACGGGATCATGAAAGTGTCGGGACAGGATTATTTTGGTCCCGTAGGGATTCCCCTGGTAACAAGAAATTTTAAAAACCATTCAACACATATATACGCGGGAGTATACCTGGACGGCAGGTGGATTCACGTAGACCCTTCCGATGATTTTGAGTTGAGCGATAATATGCAGCATTTAAGCTACACCTGCGAAATGGTCGACTGGAACGGTATTTCCGACGCGAAGCTGAACCTGCAAGAGGATCATATTGTTCAAGACACTTTTCCAATTGCCGACATTGAACATGTTATGCAAAAGAAGCCCCGGGTGCCAAGCCCGGTGCCGTATAAATCCGCGAATGATGTTTTATTGTTCTTCCGCAAGGAAGGGAAAAATATTACCCCTTCTGATAATTACGAACCCCTGTTCATGAAGCACTACCGGCGAAATCATACCAGGGATTACCTGGCACTGCTCTTGTTTAATTACAAACAGGATATGAAAACAAAATTTAATAATTTTGTTGTTGCCTGCAATGCCGTATATGATAGAATTCTATTGTCGTACAAACCGGGATTGGAATCTAAAATTAAGCGAGAATACAATGGATAAAATACTGGAAAATAAAAAAATACTCATTACAGCCGGGCCGGTCTGGGTTCCCATTGACCGGGTCCGCGTTATGACAAACACCTTTGGCGGAGCTCTGGGCGCCATTATCGCGCAAAAGGCCTATGAACTGGGGGCAGACGTAACCCTTCTTATGGGCCCGGGAAGAGCCCGGCTGCCCGAGCCAACGGAACGGTTTAACATCATCAAGTTTAAATACTATGAGGAAATACTGAGCCTGGTAAAAGAGCATGTGGGCGCGAAAAAACATGAATTAATGATCCACTCCGCGGCCGTGGCCGATTATACTCCTGTTGAAACAGGAGCGGGAAAAA
>JAAENB010000921.1 GCA_024224995.1 bacterium
CGGTGTTTGTCGCCACAAAGGCGGACGATAATTCCAAACGGCAGAAGGTTGCCGATTCATGGTCTAAAATGCTGCAAAAGGAATTAACCGCTGCTGATATTAACTGTGACGGCTGCACACAAGAAGGCGGCAGATTGTTCGGCCATTGCCAAACCTGCTCAGTGCGCTTATGCGGTCAGGAAGAACAGGTTGAAAATTGCGCCCATTGCGGCTCATACTCATGCGAAAAGCTGGACGGATTGCTCAAGTTTATTCCAAACCCGGCTCCGCGGAAAAACCTGGAAAACATCAGGAAAGATATGGGTAAATAGAGAAGTAAAACCAGTCCCTGTCTTACCTGGCCGGTGAGACAGGGACTGAGGTTTATCTATTCTAAATTTTCTATCAATTTCGCCGTAGTTATAATTTCCGCTTTCTTTTCGGCAAATTCCTTTAATTTTTTCTCTCGCTTTTCTTCGCTTCCCGTGGCAATAGCGTCTTTAACTACTGTAACTTTATACTTCCTGTTAAGCGCCGC
>JAAENB010000922.1 GCA_024224995.1 bacterium
AGGATCGCTTTCAACTGTTTTTTGGAAACAGTCAGCCGCTTTTTCATACTCTTTCAAAATGAGATAAGTTCTTCCCAACTCATTATAGGCGTATGCGTATTTATCATCAATTTCAATTGCTCTCTGATAATTCTCAACTGCTTTGTCATATTCTTTCAGACTGCGATAACTATCTCCTAAATTAAAAAACCCCTGTTTGAATCCGGAATCAATTTCAATCGTTTTCTGGTAATATTCAATGGCCTTATGATAATCTTTCTTCAGTTCGTATATCAATCCCAGATAATTATAGGCTGATTTATATTCTGAACCGCTTTCAATTGCTTTATGGAAACTGTCAGCCGCTTTTTCATATTCCTTCAGAGTGAAATAAACTCTTCCCAACTCATTATAGGCGTATGCATATTTGTCATCAATTTCAATAGCCCTCTGATAATTCTCAACTGCCTTATCATATTCTTTCAGGCTGCGATAACTATCTCCTAAATTAAAAAACCCCTGTTTGAATCCGGAATCAATTTCAATCGTTTTCTGGTAATATTCAATGGCCTTATGATAATCTTTCTTCAGTTCGTATAT
>JAAENB010000923.1 GCA_024224995.1 bacterium
AAGAAATTAACTTAAATTTTTAAGACTTCTGAGGAGGAGCACATGTTTAAAAATAATTTCATTACCCTGGTTGTTGCTTTTTTTATATCTATTTCCGCAACAGGGTGTTTGTTTGATTCTGATAGTGGTGATAATACGCCGAGGTTTAGTGAGGGTGATGTGGCAATAGTGGCATCCGTGGTTTACGGGGCCAGCGCTACGGGCGCTCATTCCGTGGTGAATTGTTTGACTCATACTACACTAAATAATTATTTACCAACCGGGAATTCCGACATTTCACTGGCTTCCTATGGGGAGTATTTTTACCGGGTAGAACGGTTAAATTACGACAGTATCTCCAAATTTCATAAAAATGATCCCGGTACGGTACTCTGGCAATATTCCACAACAGACTCCGGTGACACCGGTTCTCCCAATACCCATTCAATAGTATTTGTGAGTGAAACAAAAGCCTATGTTATCCGCCACGGAAGTTCCAAAGTATGGATTGTAAATCCTTCTGCCGCAACTCAGGCTGGTTTTAAAACCGGGGAAATCGATTTAAGCGCTTACGTGGATGTGGCCGGTGGAGATTCCGATGGAAGCCCTGAAGCTGAAACCGCGATTGTCTATAACAATAAACTTTATATAATTATGCAAAGGCTGGATGATGGCTGGTCTGTTGTACGGAATGCGTATATCGCGGTTTTCGATACCACTACAGACACGGAGATTGATACGGGCCAGGGTTCCGGCGGCCTTAAAGGGATTGAGCTGACCGTAAGAAATCCAAGTTCTATTGCCGAGATGGGCGGCTTCCTGTATGTTTCCGCCACGGGGGACTGGTCTACGGGGGGCGGTCTTCAAAAGGTAAACGCTTCTACCTATGTGGCTAATTCCACGTTGATCTCTTCCCAACTTGTTATGCGGGTTGCTCTTGTCTCTGCCACGAAAGGATATTATGTTAAATATGAATATGGTAATAGTGAAGTTTTCTCGTTTAACCCCACAACAGGTGTTGTTGGCTCTGCTGTTTCCGGTGTTGGAAGCAACCAATGGGGACTGGCGGTAGACAAACTTGGCAGGCTCTGGGTTAGTGACCAGACTATGGGAAGCGCCGGTATATATATTGTCAATTCATCTGATGATACGGTTTACAGTGAGCTTAACTGTCCCATTTCCATAGGTCTTAATCCTTCGGGTATTGTTTTTTGTTATGACTAAAAGAGTATGCTTGATTTTTATTCTTTTCGTATTTTTGCTGCCGGTGCATAAATCATCGGCACAAACTTCTGACGATAAAACTTCCCTGGGAACAGTTACTGTTGTCGATTCTTCGGAAGAGAGTTCCCGGGAAACCGGGGACGTTGTAAAAGAAGAGAGCTCCGCTTTTTATTCCGTAATTAAGCGGGAAGAATTTGAAGGTAGAACAGACGACCTGGCCGAAGTGATTGAAAAAGAAACAGGAGTCCAGGTGCGCCAGACAGGGGGCCTGGGCAGCTATTCATCGGTCTCGCTCCGCGGCGCTTCCAGCCAGCAGGTTTTAATCTACCTGGACGGCATATTGCTTAATGACGCTTCCGGCGGCGGAGTCGATTTGAGCAGTATTTCCATGTCCGATATTGAGTCAATAGAAATATACCGGGGGAAAACTCCCATCAATTTTGGCAGGGCCTCAATGGGCGGTGCCATAAACATCCGTACAAAACGGTCGAAGAAAAAAGGGCTTAACGGCAGTGTAAGCGCCGGGCTTGGTTCGTTTGGAACCTATAAAGGGGGAGTCTTTTTTAATCATAAACCGGGAAAGTTTGACTACCTGCTTAATGCCGGGTATATTCAAAGTGATAATGATTTTTCCTGGTTCTATGACCATGGTACGCAATGGAATACTTCCGATGATACCTGGGAGACCCGGCAAAATAATGCTTCTAACCAGAAGAATTTTTTGGCCAGGGCCGGATATGATTTTACCCCTAATGCCCGCCTTATTGTGAGCAACCGGTTTTTTGACAAGTACCAGCAGCTCCCCACGATTACTGCTGTTCCCGGTGATGCTTCCCTGTCGACTACCAGGAATATTTCAAACGTCAAACTGACAGTTAATGATATTAGTTCTCTGCATATAAATACCAGCGCCGGGATTGATTTTAAATATAAATACGAAGAGTACGACGACAAACACAGCAATATTGGGCTTAACAATCAGCACCGGGAATACACAACGTATTCTTTTGGGTATAACCAGTATATTGAATGGGCAACAGAATATAATATTCTTGAGCTGGTTCTCGATTTCCACCGGGAAATATATGATGCTAAAGATCTTCTTGGTGCCAGCCGGTTTAGTTCCAGCGCCAGGAATGCCTATTCTGCGGGAATTGAGGACAGTATTTTGCTGTTTAATGAACGTCTTATTGTAAAACCGGGATTTCGTTTTTTGTACACTCATGATAGTATGGCTGCGGGACTGGATCTGTGGGAAGATCCCTATGATGCCACGGAAAAAGGGAATGCCTATTACAGCCCTCAGCTTGGAATAATATACCGCCTTTTTAAATGGCTTTCTTTTAAGAGTAACCTGGCCAGGTATACGCGGGAACCTTCATTTCTTGAGCTGTTTGGCGACAGGGGATATTTTTACGGCAACCACGAGCTCAAAGCCGAAAGCGGTTTAAATTTTGACGCGGGAGCAGAGCTTTACCTGAAAAGAAAGGATTCTTTTGTAAACAGGATATCGGTGAAGGCGGCCTATTTCAGAAACGACGCAGATAACCTGATTGTTTTTAGCTATGATGCCAGGGGAATTGGTACCGCGAACAATATTTCCGCCGCAATTATACAGGGGACTGAGGTCTCTTTTTCCGTTGGTCTTTCCAAATATTTTATGTTGTCGGGAAATTACACCTGGCAGGTGGCGAAAAATTACGGAGATGACCCGATGTTTTATAATTACCAGCTGCCGGGCCAGTTTGAAGACTCCCTGGCTGGTAAGATTGAGGCGAAATTTTCATGGGTCAAAATATTCGCTGAATATGTCTATGAAAAAGGAATGTATTATGATCCGGCCAACCTGCTGCTTGCGCCCAACAAGAACGAAATAAACGCCGGAGCTTCTATTTCAATTTGGGACTTGACTTTTACCTTTGAAGCCAAGAATATTGGCAACAGCCGTTATCGTGATTTTCATAACTATCCTCAACCGGGACGGTCATATTACGGAA
>JAAENB010000924.1 GCA_024224995.1 bacterium
AAATAGTATTGCGATCTGCATCTGGCCTGGAAGTATCCCTCTTCTAAATGTGAGGACTGTTTGAGCGGAGCGAGTTCCGCAGCATTTAGAAGAGGGATGCTTCCAGGCCCGCTCACTTGCACAATTTAGTTTCTTGAGAGGTAAAAGGGGCACCGGCCCCAGGCAAAACTCTCCGCCTTGTTCCTTTTACCTTGTACCCTGTTCCTCACTCGTCAACATTGTGCTCTTTAGAAATCGGACTTTTATATTAAGGATATTGGGGTGCATTTTGAGTATCCTTTTTTTAAGATCCTGAATTTTTTCTTTTCCCGGTATTTCTTCTCCTGTTAAGACCAGGTTCAGGCTGTAGGTGGCAAAATTTCCTTTTTTGGGTACTTCAGTTTCTATTTTATATATTGACAATTCCGGAAACTCATTTTCAAATATAGATATTACTTCATTTTTGGATTCCACTGCCCTGTATTTCTTATACATAAAAAACCCGATAGTTACGGATATCACCAATAAAATCAATAAAGAGACCAGTATTTGCGACATGGCCCTTCTTTTGACACCGCTTTGATCGGCCATCACCGGGTGTATCTCCATCCACCAGAAGACTACAGCTCCGGCCAAACCGATTGATACCAGGTTAATCAGGAAGAGGATACTCGCTCTTGTGGCGATATCGGGATTGGCAGTCCCTATTCCGATTCCCACAACACACAGGGGCGGCATGAGAGCTACTGCTATGGCAATCCCTATAAGGGTATTACTTATCTTCTTACTCACATACCCGTATGCTCCCACAATTCCCGACGCCAGCGCCACCAGTATATCATAAAAAGCCGGTTCCGCTCTTGAAGTTATCTCTCGCGAATAATCGGCCAGGGGAATTACATAGGCTATGGCGGTTGATATGGCCAATGCCCACATGATCCCTTTAAAAATTGATACCATTGAGGTTTTCAAAAGCGGTACATCGCCCCAGACCACTGCCAGGGAAAAACCCAGGATTGGGGTCATGAGCGGCGCTACGATCATTGCTCCGATTATTGTTGCTGTGGCTCCCTGGATAAGACCAATCGTGGCGATTACACTTGATAGAATCGTTAGTATATAATACTCTTTCGTCGGTTTTGCCCCTTCCGATAAGACATCATATATATTTAAATGCTTCTGCTCTTTCTCTTTTATCTTTTGATATTTCTCATTCTTTTTCATCCAGAAATTCGGATTCACATAATTCTTAAATGTCCGTTCTGCCGGATCAACAATAAAATTAAATATATCCCGCATTCCTTCCAGTTTCGGTACTGCTTCCTCCTCTTTTAATTCTTTATCCTTTCGCTCTTTCCTCTCTTTTCTTCCCGGCGCCCCTTCCTTTCCTTCTTTTCCTTCTTTTCCTTTCCCGTTTGTTTCATTATTTTCGGTATTTTTTTTGTCCCGGTTCTCGAGCCGCTCTTTTAAGGTTCCCAGTATCTTTTTTGATTCCTCTTCGTCACCATCTTTCATGAGGTTCTCGAGTACCACTTCTGTTTTATCCTTCTCCCCGGATATCTTTTTCTTTACTTTTCCCAGTAAATCCTGAATTCCCATTATTGCCCGCTCCCGGAACTTATTGTATAATCTCTTGACCGGCGTAATTTTGCCTTTGCCGATATTTCCTGTGGATTTTCCACTACTATTTGACCAAAATTGAACCGCAGCCCCTGGTCTGCCAATAACTCATCCATCGATGAAATCACATCTTCCTGCTTTACATTTATCATTTTTAATAATTCATCAAGACCAAAATTAAAAATATAAGGATCCTTGCTCTTTAACGATATATTATTTTCCAATAATTTATTTTCAAGGAACGCGTAGATCTTTGTCAAAGGATTCTCATACAAGCGTGCCTCTATCCGGATAAAGGTAAACCATACGCGTAAACTGACGGAAACAAAAATTTTTTCCACCATCTTCGGTGACGTTTCCAGTAAATTGAACAGGGTATCCCTGTTGAGCGACAGGAGTATTGTTTTCCCGTAACTAATGGCTGTGGCGTTCCGTGGTTTGTCGGAGACTATGGCCAGCTCTCCCAGAACATCCCCTTCTTTTAGTATGGATAGCATTATCTCCGAATTGTTACTGTGTTTTACGATCTTGACCTTGCCTTCTTTAACTATATACAGCTCATTACCCGGCTCTTGCTCACAAAATATGATCTGTTTATCGGCATATATATTATCAATCCCGTTTCGTATGGGCTCTGTTATCATCCGTTCCCCGGCGCTCTCTATCTCCTGAAGAATCTGCCGTACTTCATCGATACTGTCACCACCGGGGTAGAGCTCCTGGTAACGCAATAATATATAATACGCATTGCTGTAATTACTGCCATTATAATAAAAGCTCCCCAGGTTAAAAAGCAGTTCTTCATCGGATAAAGAGTTCCCGCACTCTTCTTTGGAAAAAATCATCCGGTCATAGATCCGGAGCTCTTCCGCGAAATAATTCAGGATCCTTACGGCTATTTTCGGTTTCTTTTGCAAAAGCAGTAAAAAGCGTTCCCGTGAAAATATATGCACTACAGTATCAACGGTGACTGCTGCCGACTCTGTCCGGGGCCGGTCGCTGAGAGCGGAAATAAATCCTACGATATCACCTTTCTTTGCGACACTCCGGTACCGCTGTATCTTATTCCCGGTCACTTCAAGAGTCACTTCCCCCTTTTGAATAATAAAGACCTCGTTCCCGTCTTCATCCCCTTCCACGTAAAGATAACTTCCCTTCTTAAATTGCTTATTCTGCTCTTCCATTCTGCTGCTCCGTTTAAAAAAGATTTATTGTAAATTGGGAATTTTCGTGTGTCAAGAAGAAATGAAAGGCAGGAGAAAGGGGCAAGGGGCAAGTCAAAAGTTAAAAAACCGGCCCAAAAGACTATACATTCGTTTGGTTTTTTCTTTTTTTAAAGAATTCTACCGAAATTTCGTTAGACAAAAAAATAGAATAATTTTTAATATCCTACCCAATGAGGCAGAGTTGCCTCTAAATAATTTGCTGTAAGGAGAGTCCTATGTCATTACCAGGCGGATGGGAAATTGTATTGGTTATTATCGTTATCGCAGTCCTTTTCGGTGGTCCGAAAGCAATCGACAGCCTTAAGAACACGGGCAAAAGCCTTTATAAAGCAAAGAAAGAAATTGACGATATCAAAGATATCACCAAAAAGCTTTGATCTAATCCGGTCTAAGCTTTAATCAAAAAGTCTACTCAGGAGTAATCTATTGGACACATATAAAATTACCGGCGGAAAAAAATTATCCGGTGAAGTTGCTATTTCCGGTGCTAAAAATGCCGCTCTTCCTATCATTGTCGCGAGCCTCCTTGCCGACGGCAAAACCGTTCTTCAAAATGTTCCCGACTTAAAGGATATCAGAACAATTCTTAAAGTTATTGAATTCCTGGGCGCGAAAATTGAATTCGATACAAATTCCAATTCCCTGACCATTGATGTTCATTCAATCAAAAATAATGAGGTTCCTTATGAACTGGTCAAGACCATGCGGGCTTCTGTTTATGTCATGGGGCCTTTGCTTGCCAGGATTGGTGAAGCCGATGTTTCACTTCCCGGCGGCTGCGCTATTGGGGAACGGCCTGTTGATATTCATCTTTCAGGGTTTGAAGCCATGGGAGCAACTATCTCTCTTGAACACGGGTACATTAAAGCTGTTGCCCCTGAACTGCATGGAAGCCATTTTGTTATGAAAAAAGTCTCTGTTGGCGCCACCGCGAACCTCATGATGGCCGCGGTTCTGGCTGATGGTACGACAATTCTTGAAAATGCCGCTATGGAACCGGATATCGTTGACCTGGGTAATTTTCTCACAAAAATGGGCGCCGATATTACGGGGCTTGGTTCCGAAATTATTGAAATAACAGGAGTTAAAAAACTGGAACCTGTTTCCTACAGCATTATGCCCGACAGGATCGAAGCCGGCACCTTTCTCCTGGCCGGTGCCATTACCCGTGGTGATGTTAAAATTACCAGAATAGTTCCCGAAGATGTGGAATCCCTGGTTGATACGCTCAGGGAAATCGGTTTTACTGTTGAACAGGGTGAGGACTGGGCTTCTGTTGCCCCGGGGGGCAATTATAACTCCATTATGGTAAAAACCCTCCCCTTTCCCGGTTTTCCAACAGATCTCCAGGCCCCGATGATGACCCTTGCCACTACCATTCCCGGTATCAATGTAGTTATCGAAACTATTTTTGAGAACAGGTTCACCCATGTCCCGGAATTAAGAAGAATGGGTGCCGATATCACCATTGAAGGAAACGTTGCTATTGTCAAGGGGGTCGATACTCTTTCTTCCGCCCCTGTAATGATGTCGGACCTGCGTGCCGGTGCTGCCCTGGTTATTGCTGCCCTTGCTGCTGAAGGAGAATCGGAAATTCGAAGAATTTACCACTCCGACAGGGGTTATGAGAAATTAACTCACAAGTTATCGGGCCTTGGTGCCGATATTAAGAGGGTAGTTGGAGGTAAATCATAATATGCTTAGAGGAATATATACCGGCGCCAGCGGCATGAAAGCCCAACAGGCCAGGCTCGATACTATTGCCAATAACCTGGCTAATGTGGACAAAACCGCGTACAAAAAAGACTTTACGGTCTTTAAATCTTTTCCCGATATGCTCATTAGACGAGTCAATGATGACGGTGTGGGCATCCTGCCTATGGGCTCTTACGATACCATGCCTGTTGTTGGCAAACTGGGTACGGGTGTTGAAGTCAACGAGGTATATACCAAATTCCAGCAGGGTTCTCTCCAAAAAACCGAAAATAAATTCGACCTGGCTCTGGAAGGCAGCGGTTTCTTTGTGGTGAACACTGAACGGGGCGAGCGCTATACCCGTGACGGTTCTTTTACCATTAACCAGGACGGAATTCTAATGAACCATAACGGCAATCCTGTTCTTGGCGAGAACGGCCTTATCCGGGTTCAGCATAACAATTTTATCGTAAATGAACGGGGCGAAGTTGTGGTAAATAACGCCCTCTCCCGGGACCCCAGGGACGTTGTGGGCTCCAATGATAATGTCTGGGAAGAGCCTACGGTTATTGACAAACTGAAAATTGTTGATTTTGAAAATATTCGGGAAATTAAAAAAGAAGGTGAATCTCTCTACCGTGAGACCGAATATTCCGGCCCTCCCCTTCCCCCGGAAAAATACAAAGTAAAGCAGGGCTTTGTTGAAAAATCGAACGTTAATATCGTGCGGGAAATGGTAGACATGATCGAGGTTCAGAGAAGCTACGAAGCCAACCAGAAAACCATTCAATCCCATGATTCTACTCTGGGCAAACTGATCAATGACGTTGGCAGATAATAAGAATTAAGAATAATGCTGATATACTTTTATTAAACCACGCTCTTTTAAGGCGTGGTTTTTTGTTTTAGAAAAGGAATTGACAGAGGGAAACTGCTGTTTTTAATAAGGATTTATGTTAAATAGTGTAAAAATAAAGAATTATAAGTCAATCCATGACATGAATCTTGAACTCGGGAATATTAATGTATTCATAGGCGAGAATGGCTGTGGTAAGTCAAATATCCTGGAAGCACTGGGTATGGCAAGCGCCGCTTATGCTGATGATTTAAGTGTTGAAAGCTTATCTAATAAAGGAATCCGGGTTACCAAACCCCGTCTTACGACGAACTCTTTTCTTGGTTCGAAAGCTTCAAATAAAATTGCTATAGACCTACAATTTGATATTGAAGGACAAATTTTTGATTATACTTCCACTCTTATTCCAGAAGAAATGGAAGATATTTATTCCGTTTGGAAAAACATTGATGACAAAAAACTCCAACATACATACGAAATATTTAATAATTTTAATAAAACAAAGGAGTTGTTAGACAAAGCTGTATCTATGTTCGAAATAGAAAAAGATATACGACTTATGATAAATGAAAGTGAAAATAAAACTGAAAATAAAACTGAAAAATTAAGAGAAGAAGTCATTAAAATGCAAAAACTTCTTTCTGGTTTTGAATCAGAAGAACAATGGAAAAAATTTTTAAAACTATCTTATTCTCACATACAAACCAATGCATCATTTGAAGATTACCTAATATACAGCTTAAACACCCAATCCCTTAGAGGCATTACCTCGAACAGCAAAAAAACTCCACTAGGTCTCTACGGAGAAGGCCTTGACGTACTTCTTGCGAACTTTCACAAAGAAGAACGTAAAGAATTGGAAAAATACTACTCTTTGATATCCTGGCTCAAAAAAATAGAACTGGATACCGATGACGACCTGAAGTTCGAAGGCCATAAACTTGGTCGGAGTGGCTCAACGCTCTATTTCAGGGATAAATATATGCAGAGAAAAAACAACATCTTCTCTGCGGAAAACGCCAATGAAGGCGCCCTGCACATCCTTTTCTACCTGGCTCTCTTCATCAGCCAAAAGACTCCATCTTTTTTCGGAATCGACAATATAGAAAGCAGCTTAAACCCGAGCCTGTGCCGTACCATAATCAAAGAACTGGCTCCTCTTGCCAAAAAGAACCAAAAACAGGCCCTCATTACCACGCATAACCCGGCAATCCTTGACGGCCTCAACCTCTTTGATGACACCCAGAGACTATTTGTAGTAGCCAGGGACGACAACGGCAAAACCATAGTTGAGCGCATAAAACTAAAACCCGAAGTAAAGGGCAAAAAGCTGAAATTATCGGAAATGTGGATGAGAGGACACCTGGGCGGAATCCCCAAAAATTTTTAATTATGAAGATTGGAATCATTGCAGAAGGACGAGGTTCAGTAATTGGGGCCTGGTTAAAGAAACCTGCCTTGATAGCGAAAAAATCGATGAATACTTTTTTGTTGATGATCGCTATATCATCATACATATTGATACTGCCGAATGCCATTTAACGGGTTATGATGTTGAGAGACCGGATAGAAAAAATAATGATGAATATTCCAACCAATTACGAGGAAGAGTTATTAATCGGATCAACGAATGGCTTGGCCATCAAACAAACCCGTTTTTTTATGCTGTTGCGATAGAAGAAACAGAAGCATGGCTTCTTACTATTCACGCAAGTCAAATAAAAAAAGATACATCTTCGCACCTTAATCCGAAAGAAGCATTGAACAGAGCTCTTAATAAGACTTTGACTGGCAAAAACAGACAAATTCTTACTAAAAACGCATATGATCTCAATTATGAACTGAGCAAACCCTTCAGAAAAGAAAAAGATTTACGGAAATTCTGCGGATCAAACGAAAGTCTCAGGTTATTCTGTGACTCATTAGAAGAAATATTAGCCGTTTAATATTTCCTCAATTTTCCCAAGTATTACATTTTTCTCAAATGGTTTGGAAAAGATCTCAGTAACACCAAATTCCTTTGTATACTCAAGAAACCTGAAATCCCCGGTCTTTCCCCCACCGGATATGGCGATGACCTTAATGCCTGGATAATCCCGTTTTAATTCAAAAATAGTTTCGATTCCTTCTTTTTCGGGCATAAATATATCGGTTATTACAAGATCCGCAGGGTCTTCAACATATATTTTTATGCCTTCACCGCCATTTTCAGCTTCCTGAATTTCATACCCTGCTTTTTCCAGCATTTGCCGGAACATCTTTCGAAATTTTGAGTCATCATCAATTACGAGTATTTTTGCCATGCTCTGTACCCCTCAAATTATGTTAAACCTCCGGCAGATACACATAAAATGTACTCCCGGCACCAAATTCACTTTCTATAGTTAAAAAGCCTCCATGACTTTTTATGACTGAACCTGCTATTGAAAGCCCCATACCGCTTCCCTTCCCGATCTCTTTTGTAGTGAAAAACGGTTCAAGAATTCGTTGAAGAACATCCTGTTTCATTCCGGAGCCGGTATCGCGTATGGCGACTCTAAAAAACGTTCCCCAGGTTACCTCATGCAGCCTGCTCATTTCCTTGTCAATCTCAACTTCATTTACTGTGATATCAACATTGCCATAATTGTCCCCAATAGCATCACGAGCATTAATACAGAGATTCATTATTACCTGCTTTACCTGGCTCATATTTGCAAAAACAGTGTCCGTTTCCACATCAAATTCCGTGGTGATTTTTATTGGTGCGGGAAATGCTGCTCGTACCAGTTTAACGGATTCCTCAATGAGGGAAACCAGGTGAATATTCTCCCGCTGCTCTTTACCGGGACGGCTATATTCCATTATCTGCTTTACTAATTCTTTCGCTCGATTTCCCGCATCCAATATCTCTTCAATGTTATCCCGTAATAATGAATCTTCAGGAGCATCGTCAATTATAATTTCACCATAACCGATAATTATAGCAAGTAAAGCATTAAAATCATGAGCTATCCCCCCGGCTAATTGTCCCAATGCTTCGGTTTTCTGGCTTTGCCGGAGCTGGGCTTCCAGCTCTTTAAGGCGGGTAATATTTGTCCCATAGGCGTATATTGAACTGCTTTCTATATCATTATAATACATGAAAATAAAATTTTTCTCATCTCTGGCTAATTCATGCTGAATTGTTGTTGTTTTTCCCTGCTGCAGCTGTTCAAATTCATTTTGATCTATTTCCGGAGTTAACGAATACCAGGATTTTCCAATTAAGTCATCAATATTAAAACTATCTCCTGCCGCTTCATTTGCTGTTGTAATATATCCGTTATAATCTATTTTCAATACCGGGGCCGGTGTTAACAGGGCAAATGAAGCCATTTCCCTTAAGGTAGCTGTCCGTTCTTTAACCAGTGCTGCAAGATCGTTCATTACGGAAAGCACACTTAATTTACTGTTCTTGCCAATCGTGAAATCTTCACTGAAATCTTCACTTGCAATACTTTTTGCAATACCCGCGATAGCAGCCGGTTCACCGCCAAGTTGGTTTAAAATCTGCCTGGAGGTAAAAAATATGAGCGCTAACGCGGCCGCACTGGCGATGACCGTTATTGCGATATAAAACCGCAAACCCGCGTCCGCTTGTTTTTTAAGATATATCGATTTTTCTTTAAGATCTCCGGCAAGCCTGTTTTCCACGTCTTTAAGCCTGTTTATTTTTTTCGTCATTATATTATACCAGTATAGAGGATCAGCCGCTGCCGTATCCTTCTTTATCGCATACTCTCTAATTCTTCTTATTTCTTTTTCCTGTTCATGGGCCAGTTTGTTTTGGAAAAAATCCTTTTGTTTCTTCGAAGCTAATGACAAAAAAACAGTGAAATAAATTTTTTGTTCCGCCAGAAGCGATATGAACCGATTATACATTCCCTTTTCAAATTTTTTTCCCGAGAACACATTGTTGAGAAGCCCCCGCTCCAGACCCACTCTCTCTTTTGCCTGTAGAAAGTTAATATAAGAGATCGAATTTCGGGAAATTTCCGAAGTTGTTTTAAAATGAGATATATGATTCACCAGGTCCAAAAGCGTTCTGTTTATCGTTGTATAATACTCAATCGCTTCTTCACCGGAGACCTGCAGCGTTAGAACGTCATTTCTCTTTTGTTTTAGATTATTCAGTGCATTAATTACATTTTTCGATTCATTTCCAATCTCACTGCTAGAACTGTTTAAATAACTCTTAAACTCTTCAATTTTTTTATCCGTATCGTTTATTTGACCAACCAGTGTCTGTTTAAATTTTGTTCCCTTACTTCCAATAAAGCCCGCGGCAGCGCCTCTTTCTTTTTGCGTTGCGTGTATAATCGCGCTTATTTTAATGGATATATCGGTTAAATCATAAATGAGATTCATTTCTTTTGAGATCTTTAATTTGTCCAGTATTCCATCTATAGAGAAATAAAACAGGCCCGAAACCGGAATAATGACCATAAGGATTAGGCTGTTTCTTAATTTCATATATTTTTGACACCTTTCTATGCTTGATATTTATAATAAATATGAAATATATAAAAATAGCAAGGACTTTTCCAGCAGGTAATTCCCGGAATTTTTTACTTGACCGGCATGTTCGCTGACTCAATATCAGTAATACCAATACCATAATAAGGAGCTGCCCCAATGACAATATGGTTTACCCAGGCGCAACCCGAAGACCTGGAAAAAAGAGTGGTCGGAACAATGGTTCCCCATGTAGGCATCGAGTACCTGGAAGTAGGAGATGATTTCATTCGCGCGAAAATGCCCGTGGATAAGCGCACAACGCAGCCTATGGGCATTCTACACGGGGGCGCGTCCTGCGTGTTAGCTGAAACCCTGGGTAGTGTTGCCGCGAATATGTGCGTTGATCCCACAAAGGAATTTTGCGTTGGAATGGAGATCAATGCCAACCATGTCCGGTCGGCTAACTCCGGGTTTGTTTACGGTACGGTAAAACCGGTCCACATCGGCAGGTCTACCCACATCTGGGACATTCGGATAGAGAACGAAGAAAGCAAGCTGGTTTGTATTTCCCGGCTTACTATGGCAGTGAGAAAATTTTAAAAAAAAATTTGAAACTTTCCTCAACTATTCGTATCTTATAATTAATAGATTTTAACTCCTTTTGATTTTGGCTAAAGGCTCTACCTGGCAAATAGACAGTAACAAGCCTTTAGCCATTTTTGTAGGTGGTGTATAGAATTATTTTTCAAAAAAACTCCATAAAAGAACAAAAAAACCAACAAAACCCCTTTTCAACTCTTTATTGGGTATCCTCTAAATACAAAAAAGGATTTCATATGGCTAAAACTATCAAACATACCATGTTTCTTATTTTTTTTCTCATCCCTTTTTCATGCATTCTGCTGTTCGCGACAACCATTTCCTGCCGGGATTCTTATGATCCCGCTCTACTTAAAGAAGGTGATATTATTTTCCAGGAAACCCGCTCCCCCCAGGCAAAGGGAATTAAACTGGCCTCTCACTCCCGCTATACGCATGTGGGCATTATTTTCAAAAGCAAACAACGGTTATATGTACTGGAAGCCGTGCAGCCCGTTAAAATCACCAGGCTCAAGCGGTTCATTAAACGCGGCGTGAACGGTCATTTCGTTGTTAAACGGATCAATAATTACGACGCGGTGATGACTCAAGATGCCATCGGCAAAATGAAAAAATTCGGGAAAACATTTATCGGCAAAAATTATGATATTTATTTCGGCTGGAGCAATAAGCGGATCTATTGCAGTGAATTGGTGTGGAAACTTTACAAAAATATTACGGGCCTGGAAATTGGGGAGGTGGAACGCCTGGGGGATTTCGACCTTTCTCATGCTTACGTAAAAAGACTCCTGAAAAAACGTTACGGGAAAAAGGTCCCCTTGAACGAACCGGTTATTTCTCCCGCTGCCATGTTCGACTCGGATGAGTTGTTTACGGTTTTTGAGGAGAATTAAAGAGGGACAAGGAACAAGAGAAATGGTTCAAGGTTCGATGCTTCGGCTCCGCTCAGCACAGGGGTTTGTTTCTACGAGACGTTGCGTGCAACGCCTCTACGGGCTTGTTCCCGGAGATATTGTCCCGGGTTTGGTTTCTACGAGACGTTGCGTGCAACGCCTCTACGGGCTTGTTCCCGGAGATATTGTCCGGGAGGGTGGTTTCTACGAGGCGTTGCGTGCAACGTCTCTACGGGCTTGTTCCCGGAGATATTGTTCGGGAGGGTGGTTTCTACGAGACGTTGCGTGCAACGCCTCTACGGGCTTGTTCACGGGGATATTGTCCCGGGTTTGGTTTCTACGAGACGTTGCGTGCAACGCCTCTACGGGCTTGTTCACGGGGATGTTATCCGGGGTTTGGTTTCTACGAGACGTTGCGTGCAACGCCTCTACGGGCTTGTTCCCGAAGATTTTACCCGGGGTTTGGTTTCTACGAGACGTTGCGTGCAACGCCTCTACGGGCTTGTTTCCGAAGATATTGTCCCGGGCCTTCTTCTTCATAACGTGGGGCTGGAAGCCCCACGCTATGAGAAACACCCATAGCCCTGGGAAACTAATTTATAAACAGAGCCTGTTCTCGAAGATATTATCCGGGGTTATGCTCTGCTGCCCTTTGGGGGTGCGACAGAAACGGGCTCCGGTACAACTACAGTTTCTAACGTATTTTTTCCCCGCTACACAGAGTTTCCGGATTAAAACCTATAAATCAGTGCTTTTTATATCGGTATTTGCACCTTCTCCCCCGGGCTGTTTGTCTGCTCCGTTACTCCATACAACATACTTTTCTCCACTGTCCCCGGGCGACTGGTAATTATACGGCTGGTTCCAGGGATCATTTGGGATTCTTTTTATGAGCCCCGCCTGTACCAGGGCTTCCAGTCCGTCCTCATTTGTGGGAAAATTCCCGTTTGTGCTTGAGTATTGCATCAAGGGAAGCTCAAACTGCTTCATCTGCATTTTTGTTGTTTCTATCTTAGCAGTTATTATATGATTAAATAGAGACGCCCCCACTACTCCCATCAGAATCGCAATTATTGTAACCACTACCATAATTTCAATCAGCGTATAGCCGCCTTCCCACTGTATCTGCCTGAACTGTTCTCTTACCCGGTTTCCGATTTTTTTTACAAATTTCATTATTTTACTACTCCCGTTTTTAAATTTTTTTTTTGGGAGTATTGGCCAATACTGTTATTTTTTAGAATGACTGACCGGCATTTTGTTACACAAAAGAATTGTTTTTTAAACCCGGACTATAAACCGGTGCTTTTGATATCGGCATTGCTGCCTTCTCCTCCCGGCTTACTTACGCTTTTTTGTTTTAATAATTTCATTATTTTTCCTCCTTCAGTGATGTTTTTTTATAATATTTGGGCCGAAATCGCAAAAGTCTAGCTGCAAACAGTGAAAATTTCTTTAGATCTCAAGACTCTAATAAACCGCAAATATAAACATAAAACTCTTAAAAAAGAGCAAAATCGCCAAAAATGCAACTTTTTTTAATTTTTTTCGAAAACAGCACTTTTTTTTTTAATCAAAAGGCTTTCCCATTCGTCCTAATAGTAAGGGCATGATTAATCATTACAAATTATCAATCAAGGAGAACAACAATGTACAACAACACATCAGCTAGAGTAGAAGGATATGTAACGCAGGATCCAAGACTGGTTAAAACCAAAACCGGGAAATCGGTTTGCAATTTTTCCCTGGCAGTGCGGCATTATTCAAACGCCGACGTGGACCCAAAGGTTTCATTCATTGATATTGAAACCTGGGAAAAAGTCGCGGAGATATGCTCAAACAGCATCACCCGTGGAAAACGGATTATGGTTTTCGGCAACCTGCGCCAGGACCGGTGGCAGGGTAAAGACGGGAAACCGCAATCGAAGATCAAAGTGATCGGCAACGAGATCCGGTTCCTCGAATCTCAAACCCAGGTAAAAAGGGAAACTGAAACGGAAACAGAAGAACCCCAGTCCCTGCCTCAGGTTGCCTAAAGGATACGTAAAGCAGAACATGGACCATTCAGGTTCGGTTAGATAAAAACCTTTGCAATTTTAAATTTATAAAATAATGCTTCCCATCTAACACCACCCTGGTATAGTTCATATGTGTTTTTAGTAACGTTTTCGTTCCCGCTGCGGGCCGCCCTCCCGTTCCGGGAACGGAAACAGAATAATCACCAAACAAAAGAGAACGAAAAAGTACGGAAAAACCAACATGCGGAAAACACGATTTATTATCATACTCTTTCTTTTTATCCCGGCTGCCGTCGGCTGCCTGCTGAGCTGCAAACCGGATAAAGTTAGCAATCTCGGAATATTCGGAAAAAACAGGATAGAGTATGTTCTGGGACAGGACGGCTGCACCCCGGTACCTATTGATGACTCCATTATGATGTGGACCTTTGCCGACACCATTCTCGGCTCCTGGAAAGGCGAGCTTTCAGTTCACAGCACCTTTGAAAAAACAGCCATTCAAAAAAAGATGATCAGCAACTCTCTCGCGTTTACCGGGATGCCCTCCGATGAGACTATCAACAACCTTCAATTCTCATATTTGAAAAAAAAAGGCTCTGTGGTAAAATTTATTACTCCCCGGAAAAATGAAGATACTTCTGTTTGGCGGTTCTGGGCTATTGACGGGATCAGGATTGGTCATACTATATATGTTTACTATATGATCGTTAAGATCGATTTTTCCATTAAAGGGATGCCCTTTAAAGTGACCGGCATTGGTATTGCCGAATGGGAAAAACCCCTCCGGTGGAAAATTGGTGACCCTGTTTCCTTTAAGCGGCTGGGAAAATTATTCAATGAAGGTGAACCCTTATTTGGCGATTGTGTTATCAAAAAAGGAGAATATGTATATTTAATCGGTCACGGCAAGCCCGATCCTGCGGGACAAATCGGTGCCTATTTCGCACGGGTTAAACCGGGGGGAATCACTTCCAGGAAAAAATATGAATATTTAACCAAATCCGGCGATTGGTCGAAAAATCCGGCCCTGGCTCACGGATATATTGGTGAAATTGCCGGTGAACCCTCGCTTTCATTTAATCCCCATCTTAACAAATATATTATCATCTATTGCAGTCTTAAGGGCTCCATCCGGCTGGTTCAATTTGATTCATTCAAAAGTCTGATAAATTCCCGCCCCAGGACCGTGTATACTCCGGCCCCTCTAAAAAAAATAGAGCCGCGCCCTTTCCTGTTTTATTATTCAGGCAAAGAGATCTTTTTTACCCGGTCGGCAATTTATGCCATTTATATCCACCCGGCAATTTACCAGCCAATACTCCTGAAAATCCCATATAACACGTTAGAGCACTTATCGCCCTAAGATCACTGATAATTCAGGTACGGAATCGGTAAAAAAACCATCCACTCCCGATTCACTGAGCCGTCTGATCTGTTTTCTATCTGTTACGTTTAAGATATGAACTCTTAATCCTTTCTCCCGTGCCTGGTAAATCAATCCCGCGTTGGCAAAATAAGACGGGCCTATTGATTCAGGCATTTGAAGGGCATCGGGCTTGAATTTTTTTCTAAAATTCAGTATTCCGGTCCTAAAAAGAGCGTAAAAACCGACCATTCCCATTAAAGAAAAAGACGTGGCCATTTCGGGGATTTTACCTCTTATTATTGAAAGACTTCTCCCGTGAAAAGAGGCCGCCAGTATCCTGTTCTCTGAACCGGTCTTTTTTACTATCTCACAAAAACGGTACGCTAACCGGTCATTGTCGGTAATAAGGTCAATATTAAAGCGCTGTTCCGGAAAGGCTTCCAGCATCTCTTCAAGGGTATTATACTCTATTTTTGTTTTGCCGTCATCAACTGCGTCCCTGGAGGCGGTTAACACGACACGATTATCCCCGGTTAGTTCTATATTGGTGGCTATTACATCCGCGCCAAGCTCTATTGATTCTTCAAATGCAGAAAAGGTATTGGGAGTTGATCCCGGTACTCCCCCTCCCTTTGCAAAAATTACCGGCTCGGGGCTAAAAAATGGCTTCATTTCATACACTCCTGGTGCTTTTTTTAAATTATTTTTTCTATTCACGCAAATTTATTATTGATTTTACAATCCACTTATTGTATAATCAACATTAAATTAGTTACCAGCCAGGTTTGTATGGGGTTCAGGCAGCTTTAATCAGGCAAGATTTACTCCTCCCGCCCCATACAAACTTAAAGTTACTGGTACTTAATTTATAAACAGATTAACCATATCTTTAATATTTCAAAAATATTTCAAGGATATTATTATGGCAAAAGCAACATCTCTTTTAAAAGCATATCAGGCAGGAGCTATTCCACATGGTGGAGGCTTTATTATCTCAGCGTATTTTCAGCCCGGTACTACATACGGGATTTATGAAATTACCGCGTATAGAAATGTCAAAGATATTTTTCCTTCGGATGATGGTCTCAATTTCAGAACCGACGGGAACCGGACCCACATTCTTGTGGAACCGGCATCATTTTCCAAAAAACATATGGAACCCGTGCACAGAGAAGGCGACAAAGGTATTCCGTACCGGTTTAATGAGCTTGAAATACTGCAAGGAAAAAAAGCGGAAAAAATAATGATTGGCAAAGAACCGCAATTAATCCATTCATCTTTTACTATTATTGATCATGAAGGTGATTCTTTTGCCTTTGTTTTTCATCCTACTGAAGACGTATATATTGCAATTAAAAAGTTTTTAGCCGATAGCCTCTACAATGACTGCGGTCTGTCAAAAAACGGTGCTAAAGAAGCAGCTACCCTGGTACTTGGGACTATCAAAAAATTCAGTATATGGGATGGATAATAAAAATATTTAATCTTGACAGATTATGCGGACTTTTATAATATCTTTGTTTATTGTTGGTATGCATATACCAGGGTACACTTTTTGTAAAACGAATAATCACAAGAGAAAGGTAATAGATTAACTAGAATGGCTTCAGACAATCCCGACGAATACAGTAGCTCCGGCTTAAAAAAAATATTTTCATGGCCGTTTAAGAAAAAAGGGAATAACAAATACAATTCCCGTGCGTACGACAACCTTGATACCCCCAGACAGGATATGATTAAGGGGGTTTTTGAGCTCTCCGCCAAAAATGCCCGTGATATTATGATACCCCGGGTTGATATTATTGCTGTTGATTCCAATATTGACCTGAAATCCCTGGTTAAAATTGTTACTGATGCCGGGCATTCAAGGCTTCCTGTTTATGAGGAGATCATTGACAATATAATTGGTATTTTATACGCCAAAGATCTGTTAAATCTTCTGATTGAAAAATCATCAAAGAAATTTCAATTAAAAAAGATCCTGCACGATCCATATTTTGTTCCGGAAACCATGCCACTTGATGAACTCCTTCTTGAATTCAAGCACAGAAGGCTTCACATTGCGGTTGTTATGGACGAATATGGCGGTGTAGACGGTGTTATTACCCTTGAAGATATTCTTGAAGAGATCGTTGGGGAGATTACCGATGAGTTTGATGATGAAAAATTACCTGAAATTCAACAAATTAGCGGAAATACCTATGAAGTCGATTCCCGGTTGACTATTTCTGATTTTAACAATAAAACCAATCTCAATCTTCCTCTTGAAGATTTTGATACTATTGGGGGCTTTGTGTTTGATCTTTTCGGCAAAATTCCCAAAAAAAACGAAGAAATCACGCACAAAAATATCATCTTTAAGATTAAAGATATTAAAGGAACCAAAATTAACCGGATTCTTGTTTCGATCTCGGAATAAAATCCCTTTCGTTTACCAGCACCTTATCCCTATGGAAATTCAAAAAGCTACGGGCATTGTTTTATCATCAAAAGTATACGGCGAATCGGATATTATTGCCGATATCCTTACCAGGGAATACGGCAAACGGAAATTTATCTTTAAAGGGTTAAAAAAAAGCAAGCGCCGTTCTCA
Organism: bacterium; assembly: GCA_024224995.1. The sequence goes on from JAAENB010000924.1 coordinate 17,326, forward strand.
AACCGGTTCGGAGCCGGGGTCTGTTATTTCCCTGGTTTACTACTATAAAGAATCAAAAAATTATTTCATTGTTAATGAGTTTGAAGTTCCAAAACATAACTTCGACATTCGAAAGGATCTGGACAAAATTTATCACCTTTATTTTTTACTGGAAACAGTTGAAAAGACCGTTGGATATAACGATAGTGACCCTTTTCTTTTTGACCTTCTCACTGCCGCCGTAAAAACCCTTGCTGCTGCGGAATTCCTGATTAATCTTTCGGTTTTTTTTATTATCCACCTGCTGCGATTCCACGGCATCCTGCCGGAATTCACCAGCTGCAAAGTATGCGGTTCCGGTGATTTTGGAAGCTTTTCCCTTGATATTTCCGACCTCTCTCCCACCTGCTCCGGGTGCCACAGGAGCTCTAACAGGATGCTTCACCCTCACGCCCGTTCGTTTATATTATTGTCCCTTTCTCAAAAATTCCCCAAAATAGATCATTCTTTTTTTGACGAAAAAACAAACCTGGACCTGCTCTTTCATCTTATTCTCTTTATTGAACATTATTTCAGCATTGAAATTAAATCAAAGGGGTTTATTCTTAATCCTACACCTCCCGCCCCATGAGGACGCCGTTTATGCTGGCCTGGACCAGCCCCCTGGTGATGCCGGCTCCGTCTCCTGCCGCGTATAAGCCCTTGATCTCTGTTTGGAATGTTTTGTCCACCTCTATAATATTTGAATAAAATTTCACTTCTATTCCATAGAGCAAGGTTTCATCACTGGCAAGCCCCGGAAAGATATTATTCAAGGCCTCGATCATCTCTTTAATATCCAGCATAATCCGGTAGGGCAGCACCAGGCTGAGATCGCCGGGGACCGCGTCCTGTAGTGTTGGCCGGATATTATTCCGGTTTAAGCGGTTTTCATTGGTTCGCCGTCCCCGCTTAAAATCCCCGAACCGTTGTACGATTATTTTATTGCCCGAGAGCAGGTTCCCCAGACGGGCTATATATTTCCCGTATTCAAGAGGCTCTTTAAAGGGATCGGTAAAATAATTAGATACCAGGAGCGCGAAGTTGGTATTTTCTGTTTTCAGATCTTCCGATTTGTAACTGTGTCCGTTTACCACTGCCAGGTTATTGTCGTAATATTCCGTTGCCACCACTCCTGATGGGTTCTGGCAGAATGTCCGTACTTTGTCGTCGAAGGTGGGTGTATAGTATATCAGCTTACTCTCATAAAAGACGTCATTAACCTCTTCCATGATCTCGTTGCGTACTTCCACGCGTACGCCTATATCAACTGCGCCCACCTTTATTGATACTCCGTGCTTTGTGCATACCTGCTTGAGCCAGTCTGCCCCTTCCCGGCCTACGGACATGAGCACTTTTTCGGCATAATATTCTTTATCGGCCCTGACTCCCTTTATGGTATTATTCTCTACCAGGATATCGGCTACGGGATTGCTAAAGAGTATATCCACGCCCTTTTCCAGAAGCTCCGTCTGGATCTTTGAATAAATCTCGTAGCTCTTGTCGGTGCCTAGATGGCGTACCAGGCTTTCGATCAGTTTCAGGTTGCTCTGTATGGCATTCTGCTTCAGTTTGGCGATTGTCTCCACCCTGGTCTCGCCATATAAATTTGTGTCGGCTCCGTATGATAAATATATATCATCAACATATTTTATGAGTCCTAGAAATTCTTCGCGTTCCAGGTATTCACCCAGGAACCCGCCTATGTCCGGTGAAAGCATTAACTTGCCGTCACTAAAGGCCCCTGCCCCGGAAAAACCGGTTGTTATGTTGCAGGGATTACAATGCGCGCATTTCCCGGTTTGCCTCTTCGGACAATTCCGCTGCTCTATACGCTTCCCCTTTTCAAGGATCAGGATCTTTTTTTTCGGATTCAGCTTCATCGCTTCCAGTGCCGCGAATATCCCGGCTGGTCCGGCCCCTACTATTATAAGGTCATATTTCATACATTGATCCTCTCTCTTAAGAAACTAAATTATGCTTGTAAGCGGGCCTTGAAGTAGTATTTAGTTTCTGACGTATTTTTTCCCTGTTCGACAGGGTCAGGTGCTCTTAAGAAAGTTCGAGGTTTTTTGCCGCCGCAGTTTCAGAGACCTTTTCTTCTTTTAACCGATCACCCGGCCCAGAGGGCCTCCGATTACCTTCCCCTACCTCATCTCTTCCTCTGTCTCTACGATACGCCGCTCCACTTTTGCGAGCTCTATGGTTAAGCGGTCCAGACTTTTTTCTATCCGCTCTTTTTCCGCAAACAGGCCGTCCAGCAGGTTGTCGGGTTTTGGCTTTGACGTGAATTCCGCTTTTACCATGTCCGGAGTTTTTCCCTGCAAAAAAGCGTCCTGGGCCATTTCCCGTATATCATCATCCTTTATTGACGCTACGATCTTCATGTTTTCAAATCCAATTTCGGGATTTACATCCTGGTTATAGATCTTTATTATGTTCTTTGCCGTTCCGCGGTGCAGCAAGAGTTCCCTGTCCACGTAATCTTCAAAAATAGTATGATTTTCTTTACACAGCTGGTAGGCGTCGATAAGCAGCCTTCCAAGATCCTTCATTAGTTTGGCATCGACATGAATGAACTTTTCCTTGATCTCTTTGGAGAGTTCCACAAAACGAAAATCGGTTTTAAATACATTGTCGTATATTTTTTTCTTTTCCGCGTCTATTAGCAGGTTATGAAAAATATTCCAGAAATCGATTGTATGCGCCCTGCTGGTCACCTGCTTTGCCGACGTGGTACAATGAATATGATGGGCAAATTCATGAATTGCCGTATATATTAATTGATTATCATTGCTGAAATTCCGGTTATGAAGAATTATTTCCTGTTTGTCGGGATAATAAAGGCCATCCACCTTGGTGCTGGCATTCCCCGAAAAAGTGAGGGTAAAGTCTTCTACTTTATCGTTCAATTTTAGTAATTGTTCTACTACCTGGTCCTGGTTCACTGATCCTTATTCCTCCATTGTCAACACTCTTTCAAGAACCTCAATCTCCGTATCCAGGGTAAGTATATCGTCTACCAACATTTTGGAGTGAATTTTTTCAAAGGTGCTCTGTATTGTGCCCAGGATCTTTTCCACTTTTTCCATGGATGATCCCATGCTTTCTTCCTCTGAAAGGTCTATATACCCTTCCAGGATCTTTATTATTGTATCGAGATAATAGGTGAGAAAAACACGGGTATTTTTAATCTCACGGGGATGTGTTTTAAGCCGTTCCAGGATCTTTTCCGACAGGTTTATCACTTCTTCAAGTTTTTGCTTTACCTGTTCTTTCTCAATGAGTGAGCAGATCCGGCGCAGTTCCCCTATCTTTTTGTATCCTTCCTCAACTTTTTTCTCTATTGAGATATTTATATCACCCTTTATTTCTTCTTTCCGCTCCCTGTCTTCACGGTTCGTTGCGCGGCGATCGGCTTGAGCCACTGCTGCTTCGAATTTTTCCAGTATCCCGGTGCAATGGGTCTGCAATTTTCCCCGTTTATTTGTATCTACCGAAACCAGGGCTTCCTGCAGCTCCTGCTTCTTTTTTTGAATATAGGCCCGCATTGCTTCAAATGCCTGTATATACCCGGTTTGAAGCCCCTCTAACTGCATTGTTGTCCGCTTTACCGCCGGCTCAATTACTGACAGGCTCTCTTCAATACTTGTCACAAGTGATTCCTGCCCGGTCTTTTGGGCAAGCTCTTTTTTCTGTAATAAGTTCTCTTTTTTTGAGTTTAAACCGGTGTTTTCTTCTTCTAGTTGAGCTATCTTTTGCCGCAATGACGCGATATCGCTATTCATTTTGGGTATATTTTCATTCATTTCCCTCAATATCTGCTCTGCCGCTTTCTCGGGCTTTTCCATCATTGTCTTGATCTTATTTAAAATTTTCATCAAAAAAGTCTACGATAGGGCCTGTTTCTTGTCAATTATTAAATAAACACCCCGCTTTCGCAGGACTCCATTGATATTTGCGATTTGCTCTCAAGAAACTAAATTGTGCAAGTGAGCGGGCCTGGAAGCATCCAGGCCCGATGCAGATTGCAATACTATTTAGTTTCTGACGTATTTTTTCCCCTCGCAGGGGTCGCACCCCGCTATACAGGGTCGGTCGTGTCTTAATATACCGAAAAACGTAGTTCGGAATGTAAATTATGCCTACCGGGAGTGATGCCTC
>JAAENB010000925.1 GCA_024224995.1 bacterium
ATATACCTTATATATGACGTACTATTTAGTTTCTAATCTATTTTTTCCCTGCTTCGCAGGGTCAGCACTCTTAAGAAACTCTTTTTAAATAGAGCCTGTTTTCCGGGAAGAGAGACGTTGCGTGCAACGTCTTTACGGGTTGGTTTCCGGAGATTTGTCCCGGGTCAACACCACAGAGGGGGGATCCCAAATAAACACCGTGAGGGCACGGCACGCCGTGCCCCTACACGTACCGAATACCCTCGCAGGGGCCGCACTCCTTCCCGGAATCTCCATAACCCTGGCCTGAAACCAGCCAGTAAAGGCGTTGCACTGCAACGTCTCTCAGAACCCAACCCTTGCCCGGAGCACCTTCGCAAAACAGACCCCGGTATCGACACATAGTATCCTGTACCAGGTCTTTTCTCTTCCCATTAACTTCCAGGTTCTCCATGGCATCGAATATTAACCTGAGAAACTCATGGGAAAAGTTCTTTCCGCTTTCGTAAGCTTCAGGCCCCATCCCTTCAAAGCTTAATTTTATTGGCAAATATTCTTTTTTCTCAAGCAGCAGCTTCTTCAAAAGATAAAGCGTGGTGGTTTTCCCGTATTGCCGGGGCCTGTTAATAGTAAAATATTCACCCTCTTCGATCATTTCCATGATCTCGTTCAGCTTGCTGCTTAAATTCACCATGTAATTCCGTTCCGGAATACAGGTTCCTGCTGTATTAAATTTCTTCTTCATTATAAACACTAACTCTTTCCCGGTTTGCGATTTTATCTTTTCAACTATATATCTGTCTGTGTATATGTCAATCAGATTCCATTTTCTCAATAATATTACTTGATTTATTTTATGAGCGTTTTACAACGTTCCTTATGAAAAAACCGGGTTTATCTTAAAGAAAAAACAATCTCCCGAGAAATATGGGTACAAATTTGTCCCCAAACTTATTTATTAAAATCCTTTACAAAAAGAAAACAGTACGTTCTAATCCCGGTAAGATAAAAAACGCTGCGGGGATTTAATAATGAGAAAAGCAAAAATTAACTATATAGCTTTTGATACATTAGACTGGGCAAAAACCGAATCAAGCAAAAAACAGAGAGCATGGACATGCAGTGATTATCCTGCCAAATTATCAATTGATTTCTTTAATATACCGCCGGACATCCCGGTCAGCATGAATGCCATAAATGAATTAAGAGATTTTTATCGAACAATGGTAATAGAAACCGGAGGCGGGATAATCAAAGTCGAAACGGACAGGGTAAGTGATTTCCCCATTCTTGAAATAATCCTGAAAATACCGGCACAGGACACGATCTGTTATGTAGGATCAATAACAATACCGTTTAAAGATTATAGCTATGTGATAAAAATCCAGGCAGCAGATCACGGAATAACAGGAGTAATGGAGTTTCCGGGTCATGCGTTGACTACCGTAAGAGAGTCAATCTTACAAATAAAAAAAAGTATAACGTTTAATAAAAAATTGAGTTCAATTGAGCCATTTACGGGCCCGGAGAAATAACGCGGAAACCCTACTCACAAAACGGCTTCCACGACACAAAAGTAAGATTAATTTTATTCCCGTCACTGCTTGCCGGCTGCTTTACTCCGAAATCGATAGCATCGTCAATGTCGCAGCCGCATTGCTTCTGAATGGCTTCCCCCACAACTTCCGGGGACTCACCCCTGCCGGCATAATCTTCCGGTTTATAGGAGTCCAGACCGCCAAACCCGAAAGCACCGCCCCGGGGATTATAATAAAGAATCCCTTTCGTTTCAAACAGGCTCTTATAGCAAATATAGCAATCCGATTTTGATTTACAGGAAATAAAAAACGAGAACAGCAGAAGCATAATCAATAAAAAACCGGTCTTTTTAACCATGAACATTGGAAGCCTCCGATAAACAAAATTGTTGCGGCACAAAAAACACACACTATACAAGTATACTATCGGCAATTTCACCGTTAAACTGAAGTTGAATCCCCGGCTATGAATATTGCTGCACTTCATCAAATTTATATTCCACAGCAATACCGGCCTGCCGGAACATCTCTTCCGATTCTTCACCCTGGTGATACTTGCGCTCACAAATAACCCGTTTAATGCCGCAATTGATAAGAAGCATGGTACAGGTTTTGCACGGGGTCATTCTTGTGTAAATGGCAGCGCCCAGAATGGATATTCCTTCTTTCGCGGCCTGGCAAATGGCGTTTTGCTCGGCATGGACCGTACGCACGCAATGTTCCGTAGTCTCGCCATTTTCGTGCGTGACTTTTTTGATCTGGTGGCCCACATCATCACAATGGGGGAATTTTACCGGGGAACCAACATACCCGGAAACCAGGATCTGTTTATTCCGCACAATAACACAACCGCTTTTACCGCGGTCACAGGTAGCCCGTTTGGAAGCGGCATTGGCCACTTCCAGAAAGTATTCGTCCCAAGAAGGGCGGGAAGTATTCATAACGCGTATCCTTTTTATAAATTCTTATTACATCCTATAAAAAGCATAGCGTATGAATCCAGTCAAGAAAAAAACAATTACTTTTTCTTAAGAATTACCATGGTAACGTCATCACGAGTATTATACTCCGTAAGCTCATCAAGGATAACATCTTTAATCTCTTCAGTTGAACGGCCGGCGTTCTTTTCCAGAAGCCCGGCCAGCCGCTGCTCGGAAAATTCATTATTTTCCCGGTCCATAGCTTCGGTAATTCCGTCGGTATAGAGCAGCAGCGCATCCCCGGGATTCAGCTTCAGCTCAAGATCAACAGGAATATGGCCAAGTTCCCAGGGAGAAAGCCAGATGCCGTCGGATTCAATAACTTCAACGCATCCGGACGCGGCCCGGTAAATAAATATATCCTGGTGAAGACCGGAAAAAACGGCACTGCCGTCCTTATTAAAAGAAAAGGCAGTAATGGTCATATACTTGTCGTCGTTCATCCGCTGAACATTGTACTTAATTGCTTCGTTTACCGTCGACAGGAGTTCGGAAGGTATCGTATCCGGATACTTGCGAAGAATTGTTTGAATGGAAGTCTGCACCATCATCATCACCAGTCCCGAAGGAACCCCATGCCCGGAAACATCACCAATAATAACCCAGTCTTTGTCTTCACAATTGATAATATCATAGTAGTCACCGCCAATATCTTCGGCAGGGTTAACATAGGCGGTAATTTCAAATCCATCTATTTCCGGATTGTCGGGAAGTAAGGTCGATTGAATATTGGCGGCAATTTTCATTTTGGTTTCAAGTTTAGCCGCTTTTTCCCGCTGAGCGAGAAGCCGGGTATTTTCAATAGAAATAGAAGCCTGGGTAAAAAATATCCGCAGAATTTCCAGTCTCTCAGGAGTAAACACATTGGCAGCAAGCCTGTTTTCGAGATAAATGATACCCGAAACTTTTCCTTTATAGGTAATTGCCGCGCAGAGGATTGACCGGGGTTTGTTTTTAACCACATAGGGATCATCTTTAAATTTATCATCCAGGAGAGCGTCATTGATAACAATATTCTCGCCCGTTTTCTTGACATATTCCACAATCACTGAGGAGAGTTCATCACACTCTTCAAGAGGGAGAGATTGAAAAATAACAACATCTTCATCGACCTGTCCCGCGGCCTCAACATACAGCTGTTTGTCTTTTCCATTGGGAAGAACTAAAAAGCCTTTTTCCGCACCCGCGTTCTCGATTGAAAGCGTCATAATCTTTATGAGCAGTTTGTCAAGGTCAATCTCTTCGGAAATAGCCTGTGACGTTTTTATAATCGCAGCTATATCCATATCGCCGCTAGCGGTTCTTGCCGATCCTGTTGAAGTAGAAAGAGTATCAATCGCCGGGTCTTTTTTTGATGATTGTTTCCGCTCTTCAATGATAAGGTCGGAATGCATTCTTTCAAGATATTTAACTTTTGCCGTAGCTCCCCATTTCAGGTAACAGCGCCGTGCCTCAACAACATGATGCGCCGCAATAGACCGGTCACGATTTTCCAGGTAAAACCGGGCTGCCAGTTCGTTGGCAATCCCTTCATTCTGCGTATACCCGTTCTCCCAGGCGGATCGAATTGCCTGGTTATAGATATACGCGGCATTTGTATTCCCTTTTATCCTGGCCATTTCCGCTTTCATAAGAAGAAATTTATGAAGATAATTTTCCGGGCAATTCCTGGCCCATGTGCCCATCTTTGCCAGATTCTTGCGGAGCTGAGTTTTATAGCTCATCCCGGCTATCGTCCCGGAAGTAGTACAGAGAGCGGAAAGGATAAGGGAATAATAAAAATAGAACTCAGGAATTTGAATATTTCCAAGAGAGACTTTTTGTTTAATGAGCTGCTCCATCTCGGGGATATATTCCATCGCTTCCGCGTACTCGCCAAACAGGTAGAGGACGCGAATTTTAACCAGGAGAAAATAAAAGATACCGGGCAAAATGCCTTCATTTCTAAAAAAGTCGAGCTGTTCATTCTCGTCAAAATCACCGTAGGTGAGATTGCCGGGAGTGCCGGTCTCTCCTTTCAGGCACCGGCACATCTGTACTGTCTCAGCATACCGCCGGGCGACCAGGGGATCTCCCCCACCCTTTTGGAAATCCTCGTATTTCCCGTATTCCTCAAGAATTTCATCAATATTGTCCCCGATTATGATACGGGTCATATATGCCTGGTTAATGCTGCGGCCGCTAAAGATGATATCTCCCGATTCCATACCATGCTTATAGGTTTCCTTGAAGAGCTCAACGCAATGTTTCGCGTGTTTTTTCCAATGGAGTATAAACAGGCAAAAAACAAATTCAATCTTACACCGGTAAGCGGGGCTCGCGAATCTTCCGATCAATTCAAGGGCGACCCTGCCAAAACGATATGCCTGTTGATATAAACCAAGACCCGGCCCAAGAATAGTAGCAAGAGCGTTAAAAGCCAGGGGAGAGTATTCAGAATTACCGTTTTTAATAATAAGAGAAACCGCATTTATGCTAAGCAGGGCAAAAAGTTTCGTGTCTGTGTAATACGCGGCAGTCCCCATATGATTAGCCAGGGCGGCATAGGCGTTGAGCTCATCATTTGTTCCCGCAGGAAGATCCGCCAAATCTTCGATCTTTCTTTTGCCAAAGAGATATCTCAGTTTAAGAAGCTCCATTCCAACCTTCAGCTTACTTACCGAACCCGGACGGGGGTGGCTTTTCCCCAACATTTTCATCCCTTTGTAGCCCACTCGCAGCGCTTCTTTATAGTTGCCCCTTGTTGTAAGCAGGGTCACCATTAAGGTAAATACCGCAGCTTTGTCAACATTCCCCTTCGCCTTGAGCGCAATTATGGCGAATAAATCCTCAACACAGGTAAAATTGCGGTTAATATATTCGCATTCCAGCCGTTCTTTATAAATAGAAAATGCCAGTTCATAATGATCTTCCCAGCAGCTTTCGGGCAAAAACTCCATACCGGTTTTTAAATACCGCACGGCAGAATCGTAAGCAGAGGAATTCTTTGCCCGCTCTCCTGCGTGCAGGTTAAGCCCGGCCAGGACTATCCGTTCACTATCTTCCAATACCAGTTCAATTCCTTTATTCAACTGGTCGATGATATAAAATATTTTCTCGGGCAGTTCATCATCATCAATGGTCGTAAGAACCTTCATGCCGATAGTATAATGCATTTTCGCTTTTTCTGCCGCAGGAATAAGGGAGTACGCAGCTTCCTGGATACGGTCATGGCGGAATAAGTATTCATTTCCCTGCAGGGAAACATATCCTTTTATTTCCAGGCACACAAGCCCTTCCTGTATGGCGGAAGCAAGCGCAAAAAGATTCTCTTCAATAGAACTTTCCGTAATAATTGCCAGGGTCTCCAGGTCAAAGCGGCTGCCGATGCAGGAGCAAATCATTAATATATCCCTGGTATTTTTATCCAGTTTGGATATCCTGTCTGCCATGAGGTCTACGACATTATCGGTAACCTGCATTTTATTAATAACTTCCATCTCCCACTTCCACCCGTCATGGGAGTCCAGTTCCAGCATTCTTTCATCATAGAGTTTCTTAAAGAACTGGTTAATAAAAAAGGGATTACCATTTGTTTTTCCCCGAACCAGTTCCGCCAGCCGGAGAGCGACTTTTTCTTCACAATTCAGGATTCTGGAAATAAGTTTAATAACATCCTGTGTATCAAGAGGAGCCAGTTCGATTTCATTAATCGGGATACCGGTTTTTCGGATATCGTCCAGCGTGTTAATGAGCGGATGGCAGGTGTCGATCTCACTTTCACGGTATGTCCCGATCATAAGCAGGTACCGGCAGCTGCAGTTGTTTAACAGGTTTTGTACCAGAACCAGGCTCGCGGAATCGGCCCACTGGAGATCATCAAGGAATAGAACCAGGGGATGCTCCTTTGCGGCGAACACATTGATAAAATTTCGCAATACCAGGTTAAACCTGTTCCGGGATTCATCAGGACCAAGAAGCGGAAGATTCGGCTGTTCACCAATGATATGCAAAGCATCGGGGATAATATCGGTAATAACCTTACCGTTAGAACCAACAGCGGCAAGGATCTTCTCTTTCCATATTTTAATATTCTCGCCGCTTTCAACAAGTATCCGGCTCACCAGGCCCTGGAATGCCTGGCTGATTGCGCTATAAGGCACATCCTTTCGAAAGCGGTCGTACTTCCCGGAAATAAAACATCCTCTTTTTCCGGCAACCGGTTTTTGGATCTCGTTAATAAGGGCGGTCTTTCCAACACCGGGTCGGCCCGACACAAGCAAAATCTCGCTTGCCCCGTTACTGACCCGTTCAAAGGACTTCATGAGAATATCGATCTCTTTTTCACGGCCAACAAGCAGGTTGGGGATATTGAATTTCAAAGAAACATCTTTTGTGGCAAGTTTGAATTTATCAATGCTGCCCTTTTCCTTTAACTGGCGTTCGCACTGTTCCAGGTCTTCCAATAAGCCAAAACTGTTCTGATACCGCTCATCCGCGGTTTTGGAAAGCAGTTTCATTACGATATTTGATATTGCTTCAGGCACCTCTCGATTCAACTGCCCCGGAGGCTGAGGCTGCCGCGCGATATGGGAATGGATCATTTCCACGGGATCTTTTGACTGAAAGGGGACACTGCCTGTAAGCATTTCATAAAAGGTGATACCCAGGGAATAAAGGTCTGTCCGGTAATCGAGGTCACAGTTCATTCGACCGGTCTGTTCAGGGGACATATATGCCAGGGTACCTTCAATTACCAGGGGATTATATATCTCCTCATTTTCACGGGTCAATACGGAAGAGATGCCAAAATCGGCAAGCTTAACTTTTTCATCATTGGAATTTATGAGAATATTTTGAGGTTTGATATCTTTATGAATAATATCTTTTTTATGCAGGAAACCCAGGGTATTGGCAAGCCGGGTGGCAATTTGCAAAAAGAATGATATATTCGTCTTTTTTGAGCGCAATATCTTTTGTAAGGGAATCCCATCAAAGTCTTCCATGATGAGGGCAAAGGTATCATTGTGCTTAATGAAATCAAAGGTTTTAACAACGCCCTCAAGGTCCAGGTTTTTAATAAGCGCGTATTCCTGTTTAAACCGGGCAATTTCCGAAAGGCTGGGAAATTCTGTTTTAAGAACTTTGATAATGACCGTATCATCTTCATGTTCTTTTTGTCCGCGGTAAACAATTGAATTGTTGGTTTCATCTATGTTATTTAAAATTCTGTATTCAGCTATTCTTTCCATTTTTGTATATACATCCTATGTGTACAAAATTAAACGAATAATTATGAAAGAAATAATAGCAACGTTGTAAAAAAACCTCCTGGTAAAGCAAATTAGATGAAAAAAGAATAATAGGTCCGGCGGCTTGCTTGAACTAGATGTTCACTGTATAAACATACAGAGAATTTGTAGTTATGGCGACTACTTATTTTCCCTGACAGGAAAAATAATCCAGACAATATTGTCTTAAACAAACGAGCATTAAATGTTAAGTTATTTAGCCTGAATATCTGTAAATAAACAGGCTTTTGTGCAGAAACCGGACTATTGGTAGGTACAGCAGTAGTCGGCAACGGAGCTAAGAATGAGTTTAAAAGATGAATTAGCGGGAACAGTAAAACTTTGTCCTTCTGCAAAGACTTCCCAGTCGTTGCTGCCAGGTAATAAAATTTTCATTTCACCACCAAGTACTTCCATTAACTCCTGAGCTTCAGTACCGAATTCGTACTCACCCGGCATCATTATTCCCAGGGTTTTATGTGAACCATCGGGAAAATTAATTGTCCGGCTCGTAACCTGGCCGTCGTAGTAAATATTCGCCTTTTTAATTATAGAAATATTATCGAATGTGTCCTGTGCCATATGATTTTTCTCCTTAATTATTAATTTTTTTATTTTTTACTGCCTGCAAGAGGCGTGTGGTTTCTTTATTGTACCCGGCGCGCCAGGTCAATGGCTCGTGTAATTATTACTTCACCCGATTTTAGCCCGGCTTTGTCTTCCAGGATCCCATGACGGGTTTCTTCCGGAATGGAACCGGTTCCCCCGGTACTTGCCACAGCGGACGCGCCAAGCGGAGAAATGGAATTATGCACGCTTGTTCTCATAAAATATACGGGACTCCCCAGGACTATGATATCAGCATTTTCAATCTTTTCATAGATCATTTGCCCGTCGTCTTTAAGAGAACAGTACCTATGGGGCTTCTGTTTCGACAGGCAAAAATTACAATGAGTACAGCCCTGAATGTTCAACCCGGAAAGTTTAAGCAGTTCGGTTGTAATAGCGTCATCACCTGCCGACCGGAGCATACGATTTAGCAGCACCTCCATGTTCCCGTCCTTAACGGGGCTTCCGGAAATTGCAACAATACGCAAGGGTTTCGTACTCATGTTTACTCCTCTCAAGAAACTGGATTTGGGCGCACCCTTCGGGCCGGGCTTCTCCGGGCTCCGCATTCGCTCCGGTCCTGCGGAAGACCTCCGGACTAAACCCTGCGTATCCCTTGCGCAAAGAGATGTTCTCAAAGAACTAAATTTTGCTTGTGAGCGGGCATGGCAGTAGTCTGGGCTCTTTGGATTGCTGCGGAACTCGCTTTGCTCA
>JAAENB010000926.1 GCA_024224995.1 bacterium
ACTTATAATTTATCAAGAGGTGAGGCGGAAATCAGGGAGTTTGAAATTGGGAAATACCCGGTTACAAACAGGTGGTTTGCAGAATTTGTTGAAGACGGGGGATATGATAATCTGTCATACTGGACTGAGCAGGGTAAAATATGGCTGGATTATACAGGGGCGAAAAATTCACAATTCTGGCATGACAGGCAGTGGATTTGTCCGAATGCTCCTGTGATCGGAGTCTGTTGGTACGAAGCATATGCTTTTACAAAATGGTTGACTGAAAATAAAAAAGACGGATATATTTACAGGCTGCCTGATGAAAATGAGTGGGAAGCGGCAGCAGCAGGATTTGAGAAAAGGGAATATCCCTGGGGTAACGGATGGAAGGATGACTATTGTAACAGTGAAGAATGTGGCATTAAAAGGACTTCCCCGGTTGGTATTTTTTTAAATGGAGATACGCCTGAAGGGATTTCTGATCTTGCAGGGAATGTTTGGGAGTGGACGGATTCGGATTTTTTCTCTGAAGAAAAGCTTAAAGACTTTGAATTTAATGAAAAAATGGGTGAACTATATAATAAGTATGAAAAAAGTATTGGAAAAGATGATAATATAAAAGATCAGCTTATTTCAAAACTTAATGAAGAAGAGCGGAAACTTCCAGTGGTGCGAGGTGGCTCGTGGCTCTTCAATCCTGACGATACTTGGTGTGTTTATAGTTACTGCTACGACCCGGACTATCGTAGCAACCACGTTGGATTTCGTTGCGTTAGGAGTGTAACCCTTTAAACTTTTAATCTTTTACCCCTTTGTACTTTTTACCTGACTGCCGAAGGCAGTCTTACCCTTTTACACTTTACCGCCGAAGGCGGACCGAAAATTTTTTTTTTGAAATGTATTATGGTTGCTGTCTGAACCGCAGATTTACACGGATAGTACGGATTTCACAGATTTATATCTACAGGGATTGG
>JAAENB010000927.1 GCA_024224995.1 bacterium
AAATAGTATTGCGAGCTGCATCTGGCCTGGAAGTAGTATGGGCTCTTTGGGTTGTGAGGACTGTTTGAGCAACGCGAGTTCCGGAGCAATCCAAAGAGCCCATACTACTTCAAGGCCCGCTCACAAGCAAAATTAAGTTTCTTGAGAGAGTTTCTTAAGAGCAACTAACCCCGCCCCGGCGGGGAAAAAATACACAGGTACTAATTCAACATATTATTAAGTCCGAATTTTTTTACCAGTTTCAGGGTATAGTCCTCGTGTTTCCAGCGGTCATCCATTTCCGCCAGCAGTTGAATATAGCTTTTCCCGTTCCGAACGGGCTCACTGGTAAGCCAGTTCTTAATATCTTTCGTAAGGCTCGACTGGAAAATAACGGGAAACCCAAAAGCCACGGAAGAGGTCCTGAACCCTTTATTAAAATATCCTTTAAGCATCAGGGGAATATGGCGATGGATTTTATTAAAGTAAGTAAGGGCATCAAGAATATCCAGCTGCATTCCCAGCATACTGGAATGCTCTGGTTTCGTGGTAACATACTCACCCTTTTCAAAACAGTATGCCAGGTTCCTCCAGGGCTCATCAAAGAGCTCCGGGGCAATATGGTTAAGGCAGCGTTTTTTTTCATTATGCCGCCTCGTGGCCCTGGTACCTTCCTGAGCCATTTCAGCGAATATCTGAACAGCATTGACCCCTAATTTCAGCGCCTGTTTCGCCATTTTTTTCGCGTCACCTAAATTATAATTATCAGTGGAACAGACAAGCATGGCCAGGTTGGTAATCCCGGCCTCGTGAAGCGCGCGCGCGGCTTCGGCATTTTCCTCCAGGCTCGACTTGACCATGCCTGCCACAGTACTGTTGTCGCTGCTGAGAATATCCTCATACCCAACCTGGTTCATATCGAATCCAACACCATGCATGCGTTTAAGAAGATAAAAATTATACCGATACACGAAAATAAGGGCACGGGCGCTTATTTCAAGGGCAAAACCGGGAGAGCAGTTATAGGTCTTTTTAAACCGGTCCATTTCATCGATCATACGGGTAAATTCAATGTAATTACACCGGATCTCTCTCCCCATGAGTTCAGCTTTGTCGGGATTTTCAATTTCTCTGCTGGCGAAAGGCCGGAATTCCGGGTCCCGCAGTTCAGTGCGAAGAACCAGCTGCAGGGATTCAACAGCCTGGTCAAGGCTGCCCGGGTTTTGCGGAGAGACGTTTTTAAAAATAAGCTCTCCGCCCGTAGTATAGGGCAGACCCAGGTCTTCCAGGCGCAGTAAAATATTTCGATTCCTCTTTTGTATAAAATCAAAAACCGGTTTGGGAATTATCAATTCATGAGTCTTTTTAAATTTTTTCTTTTTTTTATTTTTTTTATTTTTAAGATGATCAATATAATCGAGAACCTTCGTGAATTCAATATAATCAAAGGGGATATCTTTTTCTATGGCTCCGCCGATAATTGGGCTGTCATCGGTTATGAAAATAGAATAATCAAGAGGATTTAACAATGGCTGGTACGACTTGTCTTTTTTAAGAAACCCCATATTGAGCAATACTTCAAAATTTTGAAACAAGCGGTCACAGGGAATATAATGGAAATTATTCCTCATAATTTCTTTAACCTGGCAAAAGGAACAGTTATTAAGACAGCCCTGCTCGGAACCGGTAAAACAGTAAGTGGATATTTTTTCATAGTTGTCAATAACCGTTGGATTAAATACGATATCGGGAATTTCAGGAATGATCATATTTCCGGCTTTTTTTTCAAGACCCATAATACTGTTCTTGTTTACGTATCCAAGACCGTTAATTTTTTTCAACCTCGCGGAAGTTTCCTTCCCGGATCGAATAAGATCAACAAGCTGCAGCACGGCATTATACTGATCGTGCTGTAGAACATATTGAGCGCCGGGGAATTCATCAAGATCATCATTATAAACATTATTTCTTACCCGGGGCATTTTCCCTTTTCGCAAAACGTCCGACGCCGATTCAACCATACGGGTATGGGGACCGGTGGCAATGACTGTTTTATTCATTTCACGGGCCATGGCAATAATGACTTTTTGCGCCCAGGAATGGATCGTAAGAGCAGTAACAATAACGCAATCCGATTCTTTGATGAGTTCCGTTACCCCCGTCAGGGTCGAAGCCTTCTCCGATATCCCGGGGATATAGACCGTGGCGGAAACGCCCTCTTGTTGGTTAAGAAGATTCGCGGCAAAAAGAGACCCCTGCATTGGAGACATGGGCGTGGCGAATTTGTTTTTTCTCTTTGAGTAGAGACCCCTGCCGTGGAAAAAAATCTTCGCGAAATCGGCAAGGCTGTTCCAGCGCTGTTTACTCATATCGTATATTGTTGGCGGATCAAATTCCAGCAAAAAATTCTGAGCCTCAAAGATGGCGATGGTAAATGGTTTTTTCATGGGTACTGTCTCCTTTCTGTTATTTATCGAGTATGGCATTCAAAATTGACGAGAACTCTGCAACTCCCGGTTTAGCAAATATTGAATAATGATTTCCCGGTATGGAATATATTTGAGACTCTTCGGCACTAAACGCTTTCCACGCGCTGCTATTCGTGATAAGAGAGTCTGCCGCTTTAAAAATATGTATCGGTGTTTTTATTTCCCCCCCGGGTATATACCTGGATTGAGAATTGGAAAAACTTCTAATGACATTCCATAAATAGATAATATCTTTAATATTCATATCACCATGATTTGGAATGAGCGCTTCAACGGACTCATGGAATCGTGTTGTAAGATTAGCGCTCAGAGCCTTGTTGTTCCGGACACTGTCCACGACCATAGGCCAGAGATTCTGAATATTTGACTCATTTTTAATTTGATCTTTAATCTCACTTTCCGGCAGCAAGGACAGAATAATTTCTTTTTCCGAATCCGCGGTAAAATCCGGATGCGCTTCCCAAAAACCCTCCTCCGGAGCCACGGAATCGGCGATTGCCAGCATACCGGTCTCTTTATTCTTTTCCTCAAGCTGCTTGACTATCTCAAACGCAATACCGCCGCCAATGCACCAGCCAAAAATATTATACGGCCCATCCTCCTGGACCTGCTCGATCATTGCAACATATTTTTGAGCGGTCTCTTCAACAGAGATATTCTTTGGCGTAAAATTCCCGAACCGGTCCGCTTTTATGCCATAGCAGCTTATACTGTCATGCAGGCCGGAACTGAGTTCAATATAGTCATCGATCTCACCGCTTCCGGCATGTATAAAGAAAAGATTCCTGTTTTTTTCATCGTTCTTCTTGCTCTTCTTTAAGAGTACAATATTTTCATCAACAGGGAGCCCTGGGCAAGCCCCTTCTTCGTTGACCGTATTGGCAATATAACGGGCAATGCTCTTAATGGTTGGCGCCTTTAACATTTCCGCCAGGGGCACGGAGATATTAAACTCATTCCTGATCTTTGACGCCATTACGGCAGCCTTGAGAGAGTGGCCGCCAATGTCGAAAAAATTCGCGTTTACCCCAATTGTTTCAACACCGGTTTCCAGAACTGCTCCCCAGATCTCTGCCAGCTTTTTTTCAATGTCCGAGGACGGAGCAATATATTCCATGCCCGTATCATTCTCCGGCAGCGGCAGGGCCTTTTTGTTAACCTTGCCGTTCGCGTTTAACGGTATCCTGTCCACAAACATTATATACGACGGAACCATATAGTCGGGCAATGTTTGCGCAAGGAACTCTTTAATTTCCAATATATCTATGGACGATGAACCGGGAACAACATAGGCGCAAATAGTTTTGTCTCCGGAAGTATCTCCCATGGCCTGTACCGTGGCTTCTTTAACGCGCTCATGATTCAGCAAACGGTTTTCAATTTCACCCAATTCAATCCGGAAGCCCCGGACTTTTACCTGGTTGTCTACCCGCTCCAGGTATTCCAGGCTGCCGTTGTCCAGCCGCTTCACCAGGTCTCCGCTTCGATACATAAGCTGTTGTGCGGCAAAGGGATTCTTCATAAACTTTTCAGCGGTCAGCTTCTCATCATTGAGATACCCAAAACCAACCCCCTGCCCTGAGATATATAACTCGCCCGGAACACCAATGGGGACCGGCTTTTGGCCGGAATCGAGCACATAGAGCTCCGCGTTATTAATCGCGCTGCCAATGGGGATTGTCCTCTCTTCAGGAAAATTTTTATCGACCCGGTAATACGCGCAAATGTCCGTGCATTCCGTTGGTCCATAGGTATTCACCACTTCCGCGTTACACCGCGAAGAGCGCAGCCAGGGGTGTAATTTCTTCATTGATATTGGCTCACCGCCAAGGAAGACCTGCCGTAATGATGACAATTGATCAAATGAACCGGCTTCAAGAATATTATAAAACATCCCGGGAGTACAGTTTAAAAGACTTATTTCATTGCTGTCAATTTCCCGGACAAGTAAGGCGGGATCAAAAACATCACTCTCCGGGATGTGCAGGGTTCCGCCCGTTATAAGGGGCGCGTAAATATTCTTTTGCGTAAGATCAAAGCTGAGGGATGTCATGAGTAACAGCCTATCGTGCTCATTAATATTAAACTCATCGGCATACCAGTTCATGAGGTTCATAAAACTCCGGTGGTACACGCCCGCGCCTTTTGGTTTTCCCGTTGACCCCGAGGTAAAGATCGTATAAATAAGATCATCGGGCTTATTGCTTCTTTTCGGGTTATCAATAATTTCACCGGCCGCCGTTTCCGGGAGATGATCCAGCATAATTATTTCCCTGGCTGATCCTGTTTTTACGTTCTCGTCCTTTGGAGAAAGCGCGATGCCCGGTATGGTTTTCAAGGTCTCTTCTCCGGGAAGTTTCCTGTTATTTTTTAAGATCTCCCCAACAAGTTCCGCGGTTGTGGCCTCCCCCTCACTGAGCACAACAAGGTCAATATTCCTGTCCTGAAGGATCGAAGCATAGTCACTGGTCCCATAAGGGCCGCCGGCAATTATTGGAACATCAATCCATTGTTTAATAAGAGACGCGCTCTTATGAAATAAATCTTTATAGAACGTTAGCGTACGCAATCCAACAAGATCCGGTTTGAAATCATTAACCAGTTTTTTCAGTTCATCAAAACTGTTAAAGTCAATACGGGCTTTCGCGATTTTGCCGTTAACCTTTTCGCCAAACTCTTTGTTCAAATATGTTTGCACGTACATGAGTCCAAGAGGCGGGTCTACCACGTCATATAACATATCCCCACTCTCGTCACTAAAAAACTGGGACAGGTCAAGGAAAAGAATTTTTAACGCGTCGTTCGCCGGTTTATTCGGTTTAAAATGTTTTTGTATGCTCGCATTCAAATTCGGAACCGCACTCTTTTCTTCGCTTATAAATTCACTGCCTGTAGTGAGCGAAGCCGAACCACCGGCGAGACTCACAAGATCGGAAAAGGAGTTAATTTCCATGGGAAGATAACTGTTATATTTTTGAACAACTTCATCTTCCGTCATGATCTTCCGTTCATGGAAGAGCACCTGTTCCAGCCGTTCTTTTGATAAAAAGTATTCATTAAGGAAATCGGCCTGGTAGCTAAGGGAAAAACTCTTATCAAACGGCAATGTTTCGGGAAGCTCGTGCCAGGCAGTGTTCGCCGACCTTAGAATTTGCTCCCGGGATACGCCGTTTTCAAGGGCCAGTTTTTCCATATCCGTGTTTGGATATATTCTGAGAATATGAACATAGGGAAAATGAAGCCACCTGGAGCTCTTTATAAAATCCAGCGTGAGCATGGCTTCCTCTTCGGTCTCCGTAGGGAATCCGTGCATGGTAAAGAATTCCAGGATTACCTGTGGGTGTTTTTCACAAAAATAATCTACGTTTTCCCTGAGTTTATCCAGGTTAATATTTTTCCGGATGAGCTTCTGAAGCCGTGGAGACGCGGTTTCCAGGGCCAGGGCAAGGTTTACCACTCCCGCTTCAACCATGAGGTCAATATAATCTTTTGTTAAAATATCCCCGCGCATTCCATTGGGAAAAAACAACTGCACATCCAGTTTATTCTTAATGATTAATTGAAAGAAACGGGTGCTGTTTTTCCTGTTTTGATTAAAGATATCATCAATTATGGCAAATCTTCGAACGCCCATATTGTAGTAGAGCCGTATCTCTTCAAATATATTCTCAGCAGAACGGTACACGTGAGTCTTGGGCCATATCTTGTGGCAGTAGGCGCATTTATACGGGCAGCCCCGGGTTCCCTGTATCGACATACAGTGTTTAACCATAGCCTGGCCAATATACTTTCCATACTCGTCGTAATTCACCAGTGACCTGTCCGGAATGGGAAGACTGTTTAAATCGGCTATTTGCTCGCGTTTGGCAGTACAGTGTATTATTCCGTTTGTTTGCTGCAAGTCCTGAAGCGTGGTAAACGAACGATCATGCATGGCGCTTTCTTTTGTCAGTACAACCCCCGCGCCGCAGCTTTCAAGCATATGCTCAATTCGTTCACCGGGATACTGAAGATCAATAGGAGCGTAGGCACTGCCCGCTTTCAGTGTCCCAAGAATTCCGGCTGCCATATCCGGGGACCGGTCCAGCATAATGCCGGTAATACGGTTTGGCGCGGCTCCTTTTTCCAACAAGGCGCCCGCGATAGTGTTAGCCCTGTTGTTCAATTCCCGGTAGGTGATTGATTCGTCACCGTGTTGTACGGCAATACTCCCGGGAGTTTTTTCGACCTGTTCTTCAAAGAGCTCATGGATACATTTGTTACGGGGAAACTCTTTCGCGGTTTTGTTGTATTCCACCAGAAGATCCTGTTTTTCTTCCCCTGTTAAGAGATCCAGCTCCCGGATCTTTTGCCCGGGATTCGCGATGATCGTATCCAGTAAGGTCCGGTAATGCCCGGCCATCCGCTCTATGGTTCCGGGTGAAAAAAGATCAGGGTTATATTTGAGATGCAGCACATAGCTTTCCTCAATTTCTATTATTTCCAGGGTGAGATCATATACGCCATCCTGTTGTATGTTCAGCATGGGTTCAAAGGCTGCGTTCAGCGGCGCGTCACTAAACGTTTTATTAATACTTCGTACCCAGTTCTGAAATACAAACACCGTCTGAAACAAAGGGCTCTGGCCCAGGTTTTTTTGAATATTGATCTCCCGGAAAAGATCGTAAAAAGGATAATCCCCGTGGGTCATGGCTTCAAGGATAGTTGTTTGTACGGTATCCAGAAGATCTCTAAATGAGAGCGAGCGGTGAACCTGTGCCCGTAAAACAACCATGTTAACGAAATATCCAACAAGGTCTTCGAATTCCGTTTTAGACCGTCCGGCGACCGGGGCTCCCAGAAGAATATCTTCCTGGTTTGAGTATTTATGCAGCAACACGTAATACGCGGATAGAAGCAATGAAAATACGGAAACATTTTCTTTTACGCTGAGGTTTTCTATTTTTTCCGCCAGTTCACCGGGGAGCTCTTCTCTGTATACCGCTCCCTGGTAGGTCTGGATCTTTGGCCGGGGAAAATCCGTTGGAAGATTTAGCGCGGGAATATCTCCCGAGAGTTTCCGAAGCCAGTATTCCCTGCTTTCAGCACCCTGGTCGTTTTCAATGAGTCCTTGCTGCCATGAAACAAAATCCTTATAGGTCGCTTTCAGCCGCGGCAGCGCTGCCTCTGTTCCTGAAAGTTCTGCCTCGTAGAGTTTTAAGAGGTCTCCCGAAAGGGGAAGAAAGGCTGGTCCGTCAAAAACAATATGA
Source organism: bacterium (assembly GCA_024224995.1). The sequence continues at coordinate 7,718 of JAAENB010000927.1, forward strand.
TGCACGGTAATAAGCAAAATATGCGAGCTCCTGGAAAATGAAAAAAGGTGAACCCGCATAAGGGGACCGGTTTCGAGGTTAAAGGGTTCGCGCACCTTAGTTCGTATATATGATTCAATATCATCACGCGTTCCCCCTTTGTTTTCCAGGTCTTCCGTTTCAAATATAAACTCCGCGCCGGGTTTAATATATTGTACATATTCATCATCCTGAAGAGCGATATGCGCCCGCAAGCTTTCATGGCGAAGGACCAGCTGCGTAAACGCGTTTTTCAGGGCAGCGGTGTTCATTTCTCCTGCTATTTTAAAAGCCGTTGGAACGTTGTAGGCGTAGTTCTCCGGTGCCATTTCGTAAATAAGCCATAATCCTTTTTGGCCCGACGATAAGGGATAGAAGGATGCTTCTCCGGGAACGGGTTTTGCCGCAGCAGCTTCAATGCGGATTTCACGATTGCCGATCCCTTGATCCAGAAGATAGTGCGCAAGCAGTTCTATTGAATTGTTTTTAAATAATACTTTTGGAGTCAGTTTGATATTGTACATATCAACGATCCGGTTTACCAGTTTCATACCGCTTAACGAATCAAAACCGTAATTGTTCAGAACAACGGACGGGTCAAGATCCTTTTCCGGGATCTTCAATAAGTCCGAGACTATCCCTTTCAGGTTTTCCCTGATGCGATCAAGAGAGTTCGAGGTTCCAGGTTCCAGGTTCGATGCTTCGGCTCCGCTCAGCACAGGGGTTGGAGATTTTTTAGCCGGAGTCACCTGACGGAAGTTTTCCTGTTCCGGAGACGTTTCAATCCAGTAGCGGTCCTTTTTAAAGGGATACGTTGGCAGCGGTATCCTGACGGGTGTTCCCGGTGAATAGAGTTCTTCCCAGGGGATGGAAATTCCATCGACCCAGAGCTGCGCCATCTTTACCCGGTCTTGTTTCTCTATTATCAGTTTGATAATTTCATCACCCAGGTCTCCCTCGGTGAGAATACCGGTTTTTTTATTTTTAGCGTTCCCCGCAACAATGTTCAAATCTTCGCCACCCGCGATATACGTCTTTAAGCGCTGAGAAGCCTCATCTATATCACCGGCGATAATCGCCAGGCGGGCGTCCATTTCCTCCCGGCCAACATGCAGCGTATAGGCGATGTTTTTTAAGGAAGTTCCGCTTGCTGCCTGCCCCCTATCCCCCTGTGGGGGCACCATCCCCCCCTTACCCCCCGAGGGGGAAAAAGATGCCGGACAAGGATTCACCTCTGACTGCTCCGGTTCCTCTCCAGAAACTCTTGCGCCCCCTTTGGGGATGCGACCCCTGCGAGGGGTTGGAGGGCCAGTAGCCCCGTCTAGAAAAAACAATAGCCGTTCCGCGTAGAGCTTAAGCTGTGTTTCATCTTTTGCCGAAAGAGTTATAACCTCAGTAGTTTCTTTTGTTATTTCTTCAGAGACGGTCTCTTCCGGTTCATCCCCGGTGTATTCTTCCAGGATAATACTGGCATTGGAGCCTCCTGCGCCAAAGGAGTTGATAGCGGCTCGCAGAGGTCGCACCTCTCGCAGAGGTCGCACCCCTTCGGGCCGTTCCCAGGCGGAGAGTTCTTTTTGAATATAAAACGGAGAATTCTCAAGTTTGAGATTCGGATTCACGGGATCGGCATTAAGGGACCGCACCAGCTGTTTATGCTTCATCTGGAGCAAAACTTTCGTGACCTGGGCAATACCTGAAGCGGCTTCAATATGCCCGATATTTGATTTAACAGAGCCAACAGCGCAGAACTGTTTTTCCTCAGTATGTTTTTTAAACGCTTTGGTTAAACCCGCCATTTCAATAGGATCTCCCAGGGCCGAACCGTTTGCCGCGGTTTCCACATAACTGATGGAACCGGCGTCGATATTTGCTTTTTTAAGAGCCGCAGTTATAAGCTCGGCCTGGGCATTTGGACTGGGAACCATGTAATTGCTGGTCCGCCCCCCGTGATTAACCATGCTTCCCTTAATGACCCCGTAAATATGATCCCTGTCTTTTTTGGCAAGGGAGAGGGGTTTCAGCAGCAGCGCGCCAACCCCTTCGCCGGGAACCATCCCGTCTCCGTCCCCAAGGCTTTTACTCTGCCGGCTGCTTCCCAGCATACCGAATTGATTAAGGGCCAGGTACTTTGACGGACTTAAACAGAGATTCACGCCCCCGGCAACGGCAACAGAACATTCCCCGCGCCTGATGCTTTCACATGCCAGGTGTACAGTTGTTAAAGAAGAGGCACAGGCAGTGTCAACAGCAAGACTGGGCCCCTGGAAATTAAATATATAAGAAACACGGTTTACAATGGACCAGTATGAGGTGTTTAAGAGCATCTTCCCAACCCCGGCATGGGCGGCAATAAGAGGATACTGCTGCGACATTGAACCAATAAAGACACCGGTTTTTTCCCCGTTCTTAAGCTGTCTCTTGCTTAAGGTCTTTCTCGTGTACGCGGCATCCTCCAAAGCTTCCCATATGGTCTCCAGAAGCAGCCGGAGCTGGGGGTCCATCCACTCAGCTTCAGCCGGAGAGATATTAAAAAATAAGGGGTCAAATGTATCAACATCATTTAAAAAACCGCCCCATTTGCACGCGGGTTCTTCAGCAAGATCACTGTATGGGGCGTAGGCTTTTTCAAAATCCCATCGTTCTTTTGGGATCTCCGAAATGGAGTCAACTCCATCCCGTAGATTATTCCAGAATTCCGTAAGATTAGCAGCCCCGGGATACCGTCCGCTCATGCCGATAATGGCAACAGGTTCGGCATTGGCATCGATATGAACAATCTCATATTCTTTGTTCGCGGCAAAACGATTCCTAAACGAACCTCCCTTTTGATTGGAATCGGGAGACGGAACGCCTTCTTTATGATGCCGGTAATACTCATCAAAGGTATCCCAATATTCTTCAAAAAGGAATTCCGCGAATGAGCCAATTGAGGTATGTTCAAAAAAGATCACCGGAGTTAAATCGAGATCGTATTTATCGTTCATCCGGAACGCGAACTCCGTAAACGTAATAGAGCCGAATCCATAGGAACTAATATCTTCTTCAAGATCAATCTCCCGGGTATCTATTTTGAGAATAGCCGACACAATAAGCAAAATATCACGCTCAATTTTTCGAAGCAGTTCCCTGTTCTCGTGGGGGGTTTTTGTTTTGTTTTCCTGTTTTTTTACGGCTGATCTTTTTGCAAGACCTAATATTTTCATCATTTTGCCGCGGTCGCCTTCCAGAACAATAACCTGGTTTCCCTCAAGAGAAAGCGCCCGGGTAAAGGTATCAAGCCCTGCAGCAGTGGCAAGCTGCCCAATTCCCGTGTATTTTTCTATAATCTTTTGGGTTTTTTCATCAACGGTCATTCCCCCTTCTTTCCATAAGGGCCAGTTAATGGAAATGGTTTTACCATGCCGTTCCCCGGCACGCCGCTCTGCCTCTCTCTTTTCGGCAAAGACGTCCATAAAACTGTTGGCATAGGCATAATCCGACTGCCCTGAATTTCCAATCACAGCAGTTAGCGATGAAAAGAGCACAAAGAAATCAAGGTTTTCACTCCCCAGAGCCTCATCGAGATGAACCGTACCGGACACCTTTGGCGCCAGAACGGAATTGATCTCTTCTTCTGTTTTGTTTATGATAAATGAATCCCGGATTATCCCGGCACCGTGGATTACCCCATTGATCCCGCCCTGGTCAGCTTTTATTTGACCAATAAGGCGCGTCGCCTCTTCTTTATTCGAGATATCCGCCTTAATATAAATAATCGCAGAACCACGGGATTCAAGTTCTTTGAGTCTCTTTTCTTTTTGATGAGACAGATCGGACCGTCCCGTAAGAATAAGGGTTACGTTCTTTTGCGTGGTAAGGTATTCCGCGAAGATCAATCCCAGGCCTCCGGCTCCGCCCGTAACCAGGTATACGCCATTTTCCTTGAGCAATTCCGGGTCCGCCGCAGGAAACTCTTCCGGCTTAATTTCTTTTATTTCACGGACAAATCTTTTGTTATTCTCATAACGGATCTCAGTTCCATCGGAAGGAAGTGCTTTGAATTCATAATCCGCAAGAGCGGCAAGTTCAGCAGGGTCTCCAGCTCCCCCCTTAAGCTCAATTGTTTTATACAGGAACTTACGGCTCTCCAGGCCAATGGACCGGGCAAAACCGCTCATAGCCGCGTTATACGGATCGATATCCTCATCCGGGTTTCCGTAAAAATAAAGAAAGTGTACCGGGTCACCGGGTTTTTCTTTCATCAAAGCCCGGCTGAGATAAAAAACAGAATAGATGCTGTTATGAAGCCGGTCCGCTCCGGAGAAGGGCCAGGCAAAAATGATCTTATTGGGAAACCGGCCTTTTGCCGTTAACGCTTTTACCAGTTTTTCATAATCAGCAGGAGAAGCCGGATCAATCTCGTATACCGGGTTTTCCCCATCACTGTCAGTTTCAGAGAAGCTTTTCCCGGGCATTACAAGAGTACTATTCGACAACGAGTCGTTAAGACTATGGTTGTAATCAAAGACCAGGGTTTGCGAAGACTCATCAGCAGAAGCAGCCACGTCGGGCCTTTTTTCTACCCAGGTGTTTCTGCAATAGATCTTTTCGGCAGGTTTAGTGTTTGCAGCCGCTCCCTCAACCAGGGCCCTGGCTGAGAAATCTTTTATATCAACAATAAGTTGTCCCGATCCGTCTACGATCTGTATATTGAATTTTTTTATCCCAATATTTTGAGTTTCTCCGGTGGTCTCCGTAACATGGGCATAACACGTTTCCGGTATTTTTTTAAGTATTTCAATCTCACCCAGGGCGAAAGGAAGATAGGGAGTCCCTGCCGATGAACCGCTCTCATCTTTTAATCCCGATATGGCTTGCAATGCTCCATCGAGCATAGTGGGATGGAGTAAAAACTCTTCGGCTCCCTCTTTCCCGTTCCGCAGCGACGCAGGCAGCTCCAGCAGCGCAAGAACTTCTTTTTCATTGCTGAATAATTCCTTAAGAGCCCGGAAACGCGGACCGTATATCATATTCTTTGATTGAAAAAGGGTATAACAATCTTCACCGCTCATGGAATGAGAACATCGTTCTTTTATTTCATTGATATTAAGATAGGTCACTTCCGCGCTCTTCTCTTCAGGAGATCCGTAAATAAGTTTGCCCTGTCCGTGTATTACTGATTCATGATTTTCGTCCCTGGAACTGACTTCATATCTCGCGTCATTCCTGCCGGGATAGAGACTCATGGTTAGCTCCGGAGGTTTCTCCATAGTCATGACCGGTCTTGGCCACACAATATTTTTAATTTTTCGAACCATCCCTTCACCCGCGACGGTCCCTGCGGCGCGTGCCATTTCAATATAGGCAACTCCGGGAAAAACTTTATACTCTCCCACAAGATGATCGGCAAGAAAAAATTCAGTACCGCGAAATTGCGCCGTGAATTTTTGTTCACTAAAGGTGGATGAATTTTTTTCGAGTAAGGGGTGATTCCAGGCAATACGGGTTCTTTTTTTTGTTTCTCCGCCGGGAACCCGGAAACGTTTTCTTTCAAAGGGATAAACCGGTAGAGAGATCCGCTTTGCCGCTCTGCCGGAATAAAGCTGCTTCCAGTCAACAGTACCGCCATGGGCCCATATTTTCGCGAGTTTGTTAAACTTTCTGCCCGCTATTGCGAGCCGGACAAACTCTTTCCCTTCTTCCCCGTTAAAGAGGTCTCCATCTACGGAAGAATCGGCAGGGGTTGTTTTTTTATTACAGCTTCCCCTGAACAGGTTCTCTATATTTTTTTCAGCGTTAGTATATTGCGACAGTTTTTTAACCAGTTCTTCAATACCCGCAACAACCAGGGCAAGCCGTTCATCCATTTCCTCTCTTCCGGTCTGTAAGGTAAAAGCAATATCGCGGAGGTTTGTGTTCCCGCTGGCGTTTTGTTTTTCCGCGTACTCCCGCAACAGCCGGGAATATTCATTAAGCCTCTCCTCATTCTTTGCCGAAAGGATAATTATTTCAGTCGAGTTTTTCACTTCCGGAAAAATGGTTTCCTGCCAGTATTCTTCTATCAGGATATGAGCGTTTGTTCCGCCAAATCCAAAAGAGCTCACCCCCGCACGGAGCGGTATGGCCCTTCCCTCACGGTCAATTAAATTGTTCCATTCGGTGGTTGTATCGACAACATAAAAAGGACTTCCCGAAAGTTCAATGTAGGGATTTAATTGCTCAAAATGTATGGTAGCCGGAATTTTTTTATGTTTCATTGCCATGACCACTTTTAAAACACCGGCAATTCCCGCTGCCGATTCCAGGTGGCCAATATTGGTTTTTACCGCTCCAATGCCGCAGTGCTTTTCTTCCGGTGAATTAGCGGAGGCGAATGCCTTTTTAAGGCCGTTCACTTCAATTGGGTCGCCAAGAGGAGTTCCGGTACCATGCGTTTCAATATAGCTGATGGTGCCAGGGTCAATGTTCGCCTGCCGATAAACGCTCGTTAATAATTCCGCCTGGGCATTAGGGTTTGGCGTTGTTAATGAATTGGTACTACCGCCGTGGTTAATGGCACTTCCCAGAATAACAGCATAAATATTATCCCCATGAGCAACAGCACTGCTTAAGGGTTTTAATAAAACAGCCCCTGCCCCTTCTCCCCGGATGTAGCCATTTGCCTTTTTGTCAAAGGTTTTGCAGCATCCGTCGGGGCTTAACATTCCGGCCTTTCCAAAGGAGATAAATATTTCCGGCAGCAAAATTACATTAACGCCTCCGGCAATTGCCAGGTCACAGGTTTTGTTCCGGATAGCTTCAACGCCCCGGTGTATGGCAACCAGGGAACTTGAACAGGCCGTATCAACTGCCTCACTTGGTCCATGAATATCCAATAGATAAGAGATCCGGTTCACCAGCATTGCGTGAGAATTCCCCGTTGAAACAAAGGGATTCGCGTCTACATTATTTTCCTTTAAGAGGTGAATATAATCGGAGGTGGAAACCCCGGCATACAAACCGGTTTTACTTCCCCCAAGGTCCGATGCCTTGTAACCGGCATCTTCAATTGTTTTCCAGACTGTTTCAAGAAAGATCCTCTGCTGAGGGTCCATCAGTTCCGCTTCCATTGGGGATATGCCGAAAAAAGCCGCGTCAAAACAGTCAACTGCATTAATAAAGCCGCCCCATTTAATATTTGTTTTATTCGCTTCCTTTACGGGATCGCCATAATACTCCTGCCAGCTCCAGCGGTCTTCGGGAATTTCAGCAACCAGGTCCCTGCCCGCTTCAAGGTTTTCCCTGAAGGCTTCCATTGTATCGGACCCGGGCATAATGCCGCTGATGCCGATTATTGCCACGGGTTCAACTCCGTTGTCCGGGATAGATAACTCTTCGGCAGCGGGTGTATCACTGGGCCCGGGTCTATTCTCTGCTAATGCGGCTTCAGCGCTGCTGCCGTAAAACCGGGACAGGATATCGGAATATTCATTGCATAGATATTGAACAAATGAAGCGATTGTTTGATGATCAAAGTAAACAGCCGGTGAAACTTTAATAGAATATTTTTTGTTAATGAGGTCAATAAGTTCTGTTGCCTGAATGGAATTGAGCCCGTAATTATTTATATTCTCGTTAATATCAATCGTATTTTCTTTCACATGCAGCAGACCCGATATAATACTTACCGCTTCTTTATTCACCTCTTGAACGACCCTCTCATATTCCGGTGTCACTGAAACGCTCTCTTCTTCCGCGAGCTTATTATTCAAAAGCGTTACGGGATCTATCTTATCTTGCGTATACATCCCTTTAAGATACTCATCCCTGAGCGCGCTTCTCCGTATCTTGCCGCTGGTTGTTTTGGGAATACTTTTTATCGGTATAATGTAATCTGCCTGTAATCCCAGTTTAAACTGTAGATGATTATGGAGTGACGCGGCCAGTATGGAAAATTTATCATCATCCTCCTTATAAACCACAAACAGCAGCAGTCCGTCCCGCTGCTGCTCCTCGTTAAAGGCGCCTACTGCCAGCACTTTTTTATGTCCCAGCCATTCTGTTTCTTCGGCTATAACTTCAATATCATGGGAATAATAATTATACCCGTTTATAAACAGTATATCTTTTTCCCTGCCCGTAATGGCCAGTTTTCCCTCTTTTATAAAACCAAGATCCCCGGTTTTTAACCAGCCGTCTTTGGTAAAGGCTTCTTTTGTTTTTTCTTCATCTTTATAATATCCCCTGGTTATGTTCTTCCCCGTAACCTGAATTTTACCCATTACCCCTTCGGGAAGGGGATTATCGTTATTATCGGCGATGCGGATGGGGGACCCTTCCGGGGGAGAGCCCACGAATACAAAAGAAATCCCATTGGAATTTTCCTCCCCTACCGGAACAATCTCCTGTCCTATCTCAAGAGAATAACGGTCCAGGGTAATTGATACAAGCTCATCATCGGGAGGAGAAAAGGTTACGGCAAGACAGGCTTCCGCCAAACCATAAGCAGGATGCATGGACTTTCTTTGCAAGCCGTATGGCTCCAGCTTATCCAAAAATTGGCAGCATACCTCCGTAGATATTGGCTCTGCTCCGTTACTGATGAGCCGGATACACGAAAGATCCCAGTCTTGTGCCTGCTCAGGATCAAAGTAGCGCAAGAGATGTTTAAACCCAAAATTCGGAGAAGCCAAAAACGTTACCCGGTGTTCCGAAACCTTTTGCAGCCACAGCATTGGCTTTGTCAAAAAAAGAAAGGGTGACATGAACAAATGATTACACCGCCCCATTGTGGGTACCAGGTGAAACCCGATGAGTCCAAAGTCATGGGTAAGAGGAAGCCATACCAGGGATGAATCTTTTGGAGTAGTGTGCGTACAAATAACATTATCCTTTATGTTGGTAACAAGATTTTCATGGCTCAGGACAACTCCTTTTGAATCTCCTGTTGTTCCCGATGAGAACTGGATAAAAGTGATATCATGTGGATCGGGTGTATACACTACTCCGTTCTTGTTTGTTGACAGGTCAAATTCGGTAAAATTAAAATTCCTGGCCCTGATCTCTTCAAAGGCTTCAGTATAGCCATGTTCATTGGCAAAGACTTCAAGTCTTTGCAGTACATCAGGGGAAGTAATAATATATTTGTTTTCCAGTTTATTCCAGATATTATATAATTTAAGCTGGTGATCGTAATTCCCCCGCAGATCAACAGGAACAGGAGCCGGAACAAATCCCCCAAGAACGCATGCCCAGAAAAACCTGGTAAAATCCTTTGGGTCTATTATTTGAAATACTACAATGTCCCCCGGGCGAAGCCCTCTTTCCTGCAAAACTCCAAGAATCTTGATCGCGTCTTCATATATTTTCGCGTAAGGAAAAAACTCGTCACTTTTTTCTCCAACAAAAGTTATGCCATTTTCACTATCCCATGCTCTTTCATTAAAGACATCAGTAAGGGTTACATAGTTATCAAGATATTCATAATCATTCTCTTCTACAGATTCCTCTTTAAGATCTTCAACATCCTGAGGAATATCAAACGAAAACGGTTTAATGATTGAGCTGTTCTCAGCGGTTAATTTTTTCAACACATTCATGGGGCCCAGTTCCAGTGCCACGTCTATCCCTTGCTCTTCCATATAGGATATTGTCTGCTGCCATTGCACGGGACTGATCATTTGCAAAGAAAGATTCTTTACAATGTCCCTATGGCTTTCATAGGGACGGGCCGTTACATTCGAAATAACATCCCATTCCATTGGTTTATACTCATAGGTCAACAGTTCATTCTTAATATCATCTTCAAGAAATTTCATAATGCCGCTATGAAACGGGGCGTCAACCCGCATTGGCACCATTGCAAAAGGGACAAATTGAGCTTTTACAAGCTGCATTCTTTTTCTTAAGGCCCCCATTGCTTCTTTAGTTCCGGCAACAAGAAACTGCATGGGAGAATTATACCCGGAAATAGAAAGTTCTTCCCGGGTTCCCGAAATGGACTGGATCTCTTTTTCAAGAGAGTCCCTGGAAATGTTCATTATGAGGCCGCAATTTCCCAGTTTTTTATTAAAGGCTTCATGCATGAGAAAGCCCCGTTTCCGCGCGAATAAAAGGGAGTCGGAAAACTTCATGGCTCCGGCCGCAACTAAGGCCGAGATTTCGCCAAGGCTGTGACCGGCAGAGCACCGCGGCTTAATGCCGGTTTCCTGCATATAGACTTTGAATTGCGCGTAGCTGGCTGTAATAACAGCGGGCTGGGCAATTGACGAATGGGTCAGCTCCTCCATGGTTCCGTTAAAAATAAGATCCTGCATATTAAAGCCAAGGGTGTCATTGGCTTCTTCAAATACTTCCTGAGCCATTGGGTATTCCTCACAAAGAGCTTTACCCATTTTAATATATTGCGATCCCTGTCCGGGAAAAATCAATGCCAGTTTTTTCATAGTTAATGCCTTTTTGGAGTAATTTATAATTAGTTAGTGCGCCCGTGAAATGAGCAGCACCTCTTCCGAAGAGTGAAAATATTCTTGTTTCACCCTCCGGAAGAGGTGCTGCTCATTTTACGAATGGAGTTTTCTATTTATTCACCGGGAACTTGTTCATATAGATGTTACGGGGCTTCGGTGTAATATTCCCGGAGTCCGAATTGCGCGATCATGATCTGTTGGATCTGGGAGGTTCCTTCGATGATCTCAAGAACCTTGGCTTCCCGGAAGAAGCGTTCAACAGGAAAGTCGGTGCAGCAGCCGTTTCCGCCATGAACCTGTACCGCGTCAAGAGCCACCTGCATGGCAATCTTCGAGGTAAAATATTTTGCCATATTGGTTTCCATTACGGCGTTTTTCTCTTTATTCTTTCTCATCTCACCGGCTCGCAGGCATAAGGCGCGGGCGGCGTGAACTTTCGTAACCGCGTCCCCGATCATACCCTGTATAAGCTGGTAGTTGTAGATTTTTTCTCCTGCCTGTTCCCTGCTTCTGGCGTACAAGACCATTGCTTCAAGCGCTCCCTGGGCAATGCCGGTACCGGCCCAGGCAATGCTGTACCTGCCGTGGTCAAGAGCGGTTGAGGCCACATAGGCGAAGCCGCCCCCTTCTCTACCGAGAATATTTTCTTCCGGAACGGAAACATTGTTGAATTCCACTTCAGCGATGTGGGAAGCCCTGCCCGCGAGCATGCCCGTAATAGCTTTCGTGGAGACTCCTTCCTGTTCCCTGTCTATGAGAAATGCCGTTATTGCGCTGCCGTTTGAGGCAATGACCAAAAACATATCCGCTCTTCCGCCAAAAGTAATCCACTTCTTTTTTCCATTGATGATATAGCTGCTTCCCTCTTTCCGGTAAGCGGTTCTAACACTTTTCGCGTCGGACCCAATCTCCGGTTCCGACAGGGCAAAAGCGGCAATCTTTTCTCCCGATGCCATAGCAGGAAGCAGTTCGTTTTTTTGTTTATCCGTACCCCACCGCACAATGGTTTCACCAACCAGTGAGGTATGCACGGTTAAAAGAGCCCGGGTCGATGAACAGACTTTGCCAATCTCCTGAGTAAATAATCCGTAATAAACCGGGTCCAGCCCCAGGCCGCCGTATTCTTTTGGAAAGGGCGCCGCAAGATACCCTTTCTCTGCCATTGCAGCGATTAAATCTTCCGGCAAGGCGCAATCCTCTTCAAATTTGGAAACATACGGTTTAATATGCTCCGTGGTAAATGACTTCACTTCATTAATTATTTTATCCTGACAGGTGCTATCAGTCATTGCTTACTCCTGATCTTTTTTTTATTTTTAAATGGACGGTAAAATTACGCTGCTTTTTTTTCTATAAATGATTGGATGTTATTTATGGTACTGAAATTTGAGATATTCAAATCGTCATTGCTTATTTCCATGTTAAATTCACTTTCAATAAAAGTCACCAGTGTCATGGCAAACAGGGAATTAACAAATCCCAGTTCAAAGAAATTATCATCATCCGTAAATTCCAAGTCACTCTCAAATGCTACCAGGTTCTCTTTAATCAGGTCCCTGATCTTTTGCGATAGAGTTTCGCTCATTGTATTGTACCTCTTCTTTATTTTAATATAAGTTTTATGTGCGGCGGGTAATCCCGTATTACCGAAAGATCGTTCTCAAAGAGAATCGTTCCATCATCTTCTGAGAATACTTCTTTGAAGTTGGCGAATTTGTAGGATATATACATCATCCGGTTCCTGTCTGTTTGCTTAAAATCAGCCAGAATTTTTTTGTTATTCTTTTTTGCTTCTTTCATTATATACGTCAGGAGTATGGTGCCCACACCCCGGGACATAACCCTGCACGACATGAGCAGTAGTTTTAAGTACCAGGCATGCTCGGTTATTTCAACAAGGGCCAGGCCAATCTTACCGTAGGAACCGTATTTGTCTTTCAGCTCGCAGCTAAGAAGTATATGGGAATCCGATTTTCTAAACTCATTGAGTTCATCATAATCAAAGGTCTTGCCCGTGGCGTTCAACTGGTTTGTTCTAACCGTAAGCTCGGCAGCCCGCTGCAAGTCTTCTTCACGGGCTTCGGCAATGGTAAATTCCAGATCCAACAAGCGTAAAAATTTATCACCGGCGCCCTTATATTCCTTTTCTTTATCGTTTCGTTTTATATCGGCAAGGTACATCTCTCTTCTTTTAGCCGAATCCTGTGTAACAAAACGGGGATTCAAAAAAGAGAAATCCGGCAATGACCGGTACTCTTCGGCATCAACGCATACCACCGTAGAGTGAACACTATTCACTTCATCGCGCTCAAATTCCTGGTCATCAATAAACAGTATGGTATCCATCCCAAAGTTGAGATTTTTTTGAATATTTTCTATTGAAGTTGATTTGGCGTTCCAGTTAATTTCCGGGTATAAAAAATAATGATCCACTCCAAACTCTTTGAGCTTGTTCATGGCATCATCATGATTATTTTTACTGGCAATTGAATGCAGAATGCCGCGGGAATCGAGTATTTCAAGGATCTCAACTACCTGCGGTTTTAAAACAACCTCGCCAGGCTCAAGAAGCGTCCCTTCCCAGAGCGTATTGTCCAGATCCCATACAACACATTTGATTTCCTTGTCGACTTGCAGATTTCTTTGATTCATTATTTACCTCCCGAATATGTATAAAACCCTTCTCCCGATTTTTTTCCCAGGAGCCCGGCATGGACCATTTTTTTGAGCAATGGGCAGCACCGGAATTTCGGATCCTGGTAACTTTCGTATAAAACTTCCAGGGAATTTACCACCGTGTCCAGCCCAATGAGGTCGGCTGTTTCAAGGGGCCCCATTTTATGCCCGTACCCCTGCTTAAAAATAAGATCAATCTCTCCGGCTCCGGCAACACCGTCCTGAATGAGCATTGCCGCTTCGTTCATAAATAGATGAGACAGCCTGTTAGCAACAAACCCGGGGAAATCATTAACGACAATGGCTTTTTTATTGAGTGTTTTTAAAAAGGCGGTAATATATTCAACCGTATCGTCTGAGGTGTGATATCCCCGAACAGTCTCTACGATATTTTTTAAGGGTACAGGATTCATAAAGTGCAGACCAATAACTTTTTCCGCGTTCGGCAGGAGAGAAGCTATCCGGGTAATGGAAATACAGCTTGTGTTTGCCGCGTAGTATGTTTCAGGGCCGCAGTGCTTTTGCAGCTCCTCATAGAGGTCTTTTTTGGCGTCCCAGTCTTCCGTAATATTTTCAATTATGATTTTGACCTTGCTTAATGACGAATATTCAGTTGTGAATTCTATATTATTGAATATATCTTCAATGGACAGATCTTTCGCGTCCTTTTTCATCATTTTAACAAGTTTGAATTCTTTTGTTATTTTTTCTCTTGATTGCTCTAAAATAGAGCTTTCCCTGTCTATTAATAACACGGTATGCCCGTAACAGGCCAGGTCGAGCGCTACATCACTTCCCATAATGCCCGCGCCAATAACGGCGATTGTTGTTTCTGCCATGACTTCCCCTCTTTTTTTAAGACTTTCTTCTATATAATAGCTATTTATTATATAATACTGAAATGCTAGTATATAATACTGTTCCGTTTAAGAGCCAGAACTACCTCCTCCTGCATGAATCATTATGTCTCAAAGCAGAGGCAAATTTAATTTTGCACCCCATTTTGTCAAGATAATAATATTTTTTTCAAAAAAATCACTTAATTTCAGACAGTTTGAATAGACGGCTTGCCCGTCTATTCAAACCAATCGTCTATTTAAAAAACCTCGTTAATCTACGGAAACTCCAAAAACCTCGATTTCCGAGAGTCCTGTATTATGCCCTGCGGCTTCATCAATAACAAGCTTCACCCACTTGATCTCCCGGGCCGGGAAATTTATAATATGCCCGCTGCCATTATTGGGAAGCGTACCAACGCTAACAGAACTGCCGTCACTAAACAGGAGGCTGCCGCTGGTAATATTATCACTGGAATTTGGCCGGTCATACAGAATAACCGAATCCACGCTAAAGGTCCGTTCCCACTCAAGAGTAATCCAGGCACCGGCTGTTTCACTCCGGGTAGACCACTCCCTGGAATAGTCTCCGGGATAGCCGTCTTTCTCTTCATCAATGGCCTTTATCCCGGCCTGGGCCGAGCCCTGAGAGGAAACCAGAACCCTTGAAAAAGGAGCAATGTTCCCATACCCTTCCTCAAGAGGATAACCAAACACCTGCATCTCCGCAAGACCAACATTCACCCCTTCCGCATCGGAAATATTCAGTTTAACCCAGCTTACTGTTTTAGCGTCAAACGTAACAGTATGAGCGGAACCGTCTTCAGGAAGAGAACCCACTTCAATAGTGCTGCCGTCGGAGAATTCAAGGAGAGCCCCATTAATATTGTCAAGAGGGTTTGGCCTGTCATATAATACAACAGAGTTAATAGTCCGGTTAACATTCCACGAAAGAGAGATCCAGGCGCCGGAAACCTCATTTTGAGAAGCCCATTCCTCCCGGTAATTTCCCGGATACCCGCCGGTCTTTCCATCTATCGCTTTAAGCCCGGTCTGGGAAGTACTGCTGCTTTCCGAAGAAACCGCGACCGAAGCATCAGGAGCGATATTCTTCACGCGGGCCGGGTAAACCTCAAATTCAGAAATACCAACCTCAGACCCGGCCGCTTCATCAATCGTAAAACGGACCGAATCAATTGTTTTTGGCGGAA
>JAAENB010000928.1 GCA_024224995.1 bacterium
CTATTTCGTTTCAGATCTATTTTTTCCCTGCTACACAGGGTCGGTCGTGTCTTAATATACCGAAAAACATAATTCGGAATGTAAACTATGCCGGAGTGATGCCTCTGCGGGTTGTGAGGCTGTTTGAGCGGAGCGAGTTCCGAACGTTCTGCGGAGGCATCACTCCGGCATAGTTTACATTCCGGGTTGATATACATTTTATTAAGACGCGACCACAGGGGGCGCACTCTTAATAAACTAAATTTAGCTTGTAAGCAGGTCACTGAGCGGAGCCGAAGTGCTTACCCAAATGGCCATACAGCCTTCTGGTAGACCCTGATGAGGAGTACCAGGTATGAGCCGCCCTCAAGGATCCAGGTCCAGGACTGCTCATAGGTTCCTTTAAAGCTTTCCCAGCCCCAGAAACCGGTATCGGCCCATAAATTGACAGTGAATCGTTTTTTGGAAAAGGGTAAAAGCAGGGGAAGGCCCACACTGCTTGGCAGATCGATCATATAGTGTATCAGGAGGCTCACAATGCAGAGTATTGCCCAGGATGTGCTAAAGGGCAGTATACAGAGGGCCAGGAGCATGGCCATGAATATGGAATGGGACCAGGTACAGTGAAATGAGGGTTTTGCCCATTTTAGCCAGATTGGTATGGCATCAAGGTTTGGTAATTGCTGAAAAGCCAGGGCCAGGGCCATACTCTCCAGGGAAAAGGCTTCCATTTCTCCTCCCGTAAGCTCAGGGGCAAATGATGATATAGTTAGCGCTACGGCATAATGTCCTAATTGCATAATATTCTCCAAAATGTGAAAAATCTAAAAAATGTACATAAAAGTAAACAGAAGTAAAATATATGAAACAGGGGAGCTATGTCAAGTTATTATTCGCATGTATTAGTATACTGAAAAACGTAATTCGGAATGTAAACTATGCCTGCCTGGAGTGATGCCTCGGCAGGTTGTGAGGCTGTTTGAGCGGAGCGAGTTCCGAACGTTCTGCAGAGGCATCACTCCCGGTAGGCATAATTTATATTCCGGGTTGATATACCTTATATAGCCCGCTCTGCGGGGTCAGCTGCTC
>JAAENB010000929.1 GCA_024224995.1 bacterium
CTACCGGGAGTGATGCCTCGGCAGGTTGTGAGGCTGTTTGAGCGGAGCGAGTTCCGAACGTTCTGCAGAGGTATTACTCCCGGTAGGCATAATTTACATTCCGGGTTGATATACCTTATATAGCCCGCTCTGCGGGGTCAGGTGCTCTTAAGAAAGTTTCAAGTTTGAAGTTTGAAGTTTTTTGCCAGGGGCTTGTTTCCCGGCAGACATAAGTTACATTCCGGGTTCATATACCTTATATAAAGACGCAACCTTTGTTAAAAAAAATAAAAAACATTTGACAGAATCGTGTCTCTAAATTATTATGGCTTAAATTAAATACGCTTAAGGAATAATTTATGATTGTAATACTCTTGACACCAGCGCTGAAAGGAATGGAACTTCAGTCTTAAAGGTTTAAGAGGTTTTTTACCTTATAATCTTCTATTTAACAGACTTACAAAACTTCTTTTACTTCTTCTGTTTAAGCCAGTCTTATTGGTTTTATAAGACTGCTTCCATGCGTCCTTCTTTTCAGCACATTTCGTAATATCATTATATGAAATTTATTTAATTAATTAAAAAGGAGAACGCAATGCTGAGTGAATACGGCTGGAATGACTTTTTTGAAAATCACTATAACAATAATGGAATTGAACTGACTGTTGGCAGAGTTGTCGCTTCATATTCCGAAATATATAAAGTAATTACCCCGGGCGGAATGGTTCAGGCCCGTTTGTCCGGGCGCATGAATTATACGGCAGATGACGAACAAGACCTGCCCGTAACCGGGGATTGGGTATATCTCATTGGAGAGGAGAGCGACGGCGAAGCCCTGGTCTATGGTCTCTTGCCCAGGAAGAGTGAAGTTGTACGCAAGCGGCCCGGAAAGGAGGCTGCCCAGGTTCTGGCTTCGAACCTGGATTATCTCTGTATTGTTTCGGCAGTGGATAACACCCGGAATTTTTCCAGGATAGAGCGCTATTTATCAATGGCAATCCAGGGAAACTGTGAACCCGTTCTGTTGTTTAATAAAACAGACCTGGTTGACGATATTGAATCGCTGAAACAAGCGGTTGAGGAACAGTTTTCCCGGTACCGGGTCTTTTACCTCTCGGCTCTGGATAATACGGGAGTGGGCGAGTTCCGGAACTCTCTTTTGCCGGGTAAAACCTATTCATTCGTAGGCCTGTCGGGAGTGGGGAAGTCTTCTATTATAAACACCTTCCTTGATGAAGCAGCACAGGCAGTAAGCAGTGTGCGGGAAAGTGATCATCGAGGACGGCATACAACCACTTCCAGGGAACTGGTTAAAATACCGGGCGGAGTGCTGGTCATAGATACGCCCGGGCTCAGGGAGACCGGGATATGGTGCAGTGACGATAGCCTGAATGAAGTCTTTGACGAGATCAGCGAACTGGCACCCCGGTGCAGGTTCACCGACTGTACCCATATGGTTGAGCCGGGATGCGCGGTGCTGGAAGCGCTTGAAACCGGGGAACTCGACAGGCGTCAGTATGAGAATTACCTGAAGCTGGTAAAAGAAGCCGGGGTATTCAAGAAAAAGGAAAAACTCAAGTCCATATCAAAAGAGATAAAAAGATTTTATGCTAACGGTGATAAGTATAAAGATTGATACCCCCGGAAACAGGGAGAGTGCGGCTGCCAAACCGCGCTCTCCGTTCGGTCGTGTTTTTGATAGGGTGTATTGACCCGGAATGTAAATTATGCCTGGCGTCATACCTCTGCAGAACGTTCGGAACTCGCTCCGCTCAAACAGCCTCACAACCTGCCGAGGCATCACGCCAGGCATAATTTACATTCCGAATTACGTTTTTTTGTATATTAAGACATGACTCCTTCTTTTAATTGAACCCAATAAAATGACTTGAATACCCCTTAATAATGTCGTATTATTTATGCGATGGTGTCTATGATGAAAATTGCTTGTGTCCCAATATTGATATTTCTCCTAACAGCAGCCGCATTCGGCGCGGAGCCTCCGGAACCCTTCGTAATTTATTCCTGTGCTCAGACCTATGCTGTTGGGAAAAAACTTGAATTTATTGAAGATCCGGGCAAGAGCCTGAAGATAGATGCTGTTAGCACCGGGACCTGTGACTGGAAGCCTGTAAAAAAAGATTTTATTAATTTTGGATATACGAAATCAGCATACTGGTTCCGTTTAAGCATTGAAAACAAATCGGGCGAAGAGCTCTATTTTGAGATAGATTTTCCACTGCTTGATTATATAGAATTCTATACGCAAAATGAGCAGGGGGATTTTGAAGAAATCAAGACAGGAGACAGGCGGGAATTTTCAAGCAGGCAGCTATCACACCGGAACTTTGTTTTTAAATTAAAGGACCGCCCGGGAATTCAAAAAATTTATTTTAGAATACGTTCAACAAGCCGCCTCCATTTTACTCCGGCAGTAATGGATCTCCATGAAATGTATAAGACGCAAATAGATGAATTACCGTATTATTGGCTTTTCTATGGAATAATGCTCATAATGATGCTGTATAATTTTATTATTTTCCTGTCCGTAAGAGAAGCAGGTTATTTATACCTGGTGGTGATGATCTTTTCATGGCTTATGTATCAATTGGTCATAGATGGCGTCGCGTTTATGTATATGTGGCCTGATTCTCCGGAATGGGCGAATAAAGCAACGCTCATTTTTCCCGCTTTAATTATCGTATCAATGGGATTATTTATTCAATCATACCTCAAAACAAGGGTTGGGTTTCCCCGGGTAAATAAATTTCTTTTATCATACATGATCCCCGGAGCGTTCCTGGTGATACTGATACTTGTTAAGGGATATCTTGTCATGTTTCCCCTTATTATACTTGGTATGTATATGAACCTGGGGAATACTATTGTTGTTGCATACGCGGCAGTCAAAAGAAGCCGGTTTGCCCTGTTTTTGCTGGGAGCCTTTGGTGTATATTTTCTGAGTATTACCATTTATTTGCTCATTCTTCTTGATATTATAATATTGCCCGTAGCGGGCTACACAATTGTAAAGATCGGTTCGTGCAGTATGGCTTTCTTGCTGTCCGTTAGTGTTGCTCACAAGCTGAACCTGGTGCGGAAGTATTTACAGGAAAACGAGACAATAATTAATAAAACCAATGAAGAACTTGTTGGAGCAAACAGCACCCTGGCCGAAGCCCAGCGAATCGCCCGTCTGGGAAACTGGCGGTGGAATATTTATGACAATACCGTTTACTGGTCCCATGAGATCTTTAATCTTATTGGAAGTTCTCGTGAAAAGTTTGAAGCAAGCTATAATTCGTTCCTTGATATGGTCCATCCCGCAGACCTGGCGGAGGTGAAAAAAGCCTTTTATGAAGCGCTGCATGAAAATAAGGATTATTCCATAGTGCACCGGATTATTTTACCCAATGGCAGAGAACGGATTGTTCACGAGCAGGGTGAAGTTCGCAGGGATGAATCGGGAAACCCCGTTACAATGACCGGTACGGTTCAGGATATTACGGATTTGAAAGAAACTGAAATGGCGTACAAAGCCGAACAGGATAAGTTGACAATCCTTATTGACGGGTTGTCCCTTCTGGATATTGGTGTTGAAATTGTTGGGGATGATTACAAAGTACAATATCAAAATAGAGTATTGCGGGAAAAGTTTGGCGATATGACGGGACGGCTCTGTCATGGGCAATATACATGCATAGAGAAACCCTGTGACCGTTGTCCCATAGCAGCGGCATTTACAAGCAAAAGCATCGGAAGGGCGGAAGTCCCGGGTATCGACGGCCGGTATTACGAAATACTCGCGGCCCCGCTCCCCGATCCCGATGGTTCAATTAAGAAAGCAGTTGAAGTGGTACGGGATATCACCGACCGGAAACTGGCAGACGAGAAGATCCATCACCTTAATAAGGAGCTTGAAGAGCGGGTAGAAGAACGGACCGCTGAGCTGCGGCAGTCCATTAATGATCTTCAACAAACACAGAAACAGCTGGTGCAATCGGAAAAGATGGCAGCCCTGGGCGGACTGGTTGCCGGCGTTGCGCATGAGATCAATACTCCACTGGGAATAGGCGTAACGGCCGCTTCATTCCTGGTGGATAAAATGGAAACGGTCTCGGAACTGCAGGCAGCGGGGCAATTAAAACGTTCGGAACTTGAAAAATGCATGGCAGAGACAGGTAAAGCGTCCGCCACCATCCTGACAAACCTGCAGCGTGCCGCAGAACTGGTCCGGAACTTTAAACAGGTGGCTGTGGACCAGACAACAGAGAAGAGAAGAATCTTTAACGTAAAGGACTATATCGAAGAAATTTTACATAGCCTGTACCAGTATCTGGACGATAGCAAGCATACCATAAGCATCCAGTGTCCCGATGATCTGGAAATAGTCAGTTACCCCGGAGCCTATTTTCAGATAATTACCAATCTTGTTACCAATTCAATATTTCACGGTTTTAAAGGGGGAGACGATGGAAAAATAACGTTTGATATTTCTCTAATCGATGAGACCATCAATTTCCGCTACTACGATAACGGCTGCGGAATGAAAGAGGAGGAATTAGAAAAGATTTTTGACCCTTTTTATACCACGAACAGGAAGGGGGGACTCACGGGGCTGGGGATGCATATCCTGTATAACCTGGTAACGCAGCGGTTAAAAGGAATTGTTGAATGCGCCGGTTCGCCGGGGAATGGTGTTTTCTTTACCATGCTGCTGCCGGCATCACCGTAAAGAGACTATTACCCGCGTTGTTTATTTATTGACAGGTTTTATTTTTGATAGTACTATTGAGAACGAGAAAAATAGTGTATTATGAAGTTAAAGACAAAATTAATAACCAGCGCCCTGCTTCCCTTGCTGCTTGCTCTCGCGGTGGGCGGGGTAGTCAATTCTGTTTTTTTAATACATGATATAGCAGAACTAAACGAAGAGCAGGTAAAGAACAAGTTTATTATTTTTCGGGATAACATAAACGCCGTAACGGGAAAGATGAAAGCAAACGGGCTTGCCGTGGCAGCTGCGGGTGAAGCGCTCCATCGCCGGTATCATACGAGCGGGAGTGCCCGGTATAAGCAGGTGCTTGAAAAATATTTAAAAGAAACCGTAGAGAACCGGAAAGAAGCCCTGGGCAGCGGGCTCTGGTATGAGCCCTATGTCTTTGGGAGGAGTACCAGGTATATGGGAGCGTATGCCTACTGGGACAAGGACAGGGTTGCAGTTACCTGGGAATATAACCGTCCTGAATATGATTACGTAAACCGCGAATGGTATACGGTCGCGATTCCAAAAGAGTGGGATCGATCAAAGCCAAGGGAGCAGGACGTTTATGTTACGTCTCCCTACCTGGATACCTTATATGACCGCCTGGTAATATTTATCACTATTTCGGTTTTAATGTATGATGATACATCCCGTATCCAGGGAGTCAGTACCACGGACTGGAGTCTCGATATTATTCAGGATTTTTTAAAAGATTTTTATTTTACTAAAAATTCATTCGCCTTTCTTGTTGATAAAAAAAGCACCAGGATACTCTACCATCCCCATAAAAATTTCATAATGAATAAAATGGACTCATTGCCCTGGAGCCGTTTTCTGAAAGTCACTGATCTTAAAAAAAACAGCTTGTCCGTCGTGGAAAATGTAATAATCGAAGATGAACCGTATGATATTTATTATACCGAAACCAATATCGGTTTTATATTCGGTTTTGCCATAAACCGGGATGAAGCCTATGCAAAGGTAAGCTCGGTCATCATGAGAAATCTTGTAATAATTATATCATCAATCCTGCTTGCCATATTGCTGCTATACTGGCTCATCGACAGGACTTTTCAGCCGGTCAAAGAATTGAATACGGTAGTACGTCAATTCTCCGAAAAAAAATTCACGGTGCGGGCAAAGAATTTGCCAAATGATGAAATTGGAGAATTGGGAGCCAGTTTTAATTCAATGGCCAACAGCCTGCAGAAAAGCTTTGTGACAATACAATTGCAGGAGAAGAAATACCGAGATATATTTGAGAACGCCAGGGAAGGGATTTTCCAGATATCCCCTGATGGGGAAATTCTTCTGGTCAACCAGGCGTTTTTAACCCTCTTTGGTTTTAATTCCCTGCTTGATCTTGGTACAAAAACAAATATTCTTGAATACCTTTGCTTTGATAAATCAAAGCAGATAACCTTTCTCTCTCTCATTGATGAGGACGGTTTTGTGAGGGATTTTGAAACAGCGGCCCATCACTGGGAGGGGAAGGAAATCATTATCGTGTTCAATTCCCATCCTGTTTATGATGAAAAAGAAAACCTGCTCTGTTACGAAGGGACCGTGAGCGATATCACAGAGAAACGGTTTGCCGAAAAGCTTAAAAGTGAGAAGGAGGCGGCAGACGCGGCAAACGACGCCAAGAGTGTTTTCCTGGCTCATGTGACCCATGAGATCCGCACACCCATGAACGCGATCCTTGGCTTTGCCGAGCTGCTCAAGAACCGGGTTGCGGATGAGCAGGCAAAGGAATACCTGTCTGCAATTTATACCAGCAGCAAAACACTGTTAAACCTGATTAATGATATTCTTGATCTATCGAAAATTGAAGCAGGGAAATTGGAACTGCAATATAAAGCGGTTAACCTTAATATCCTGTTAAAAGAGATTGAACTGATTTTTTCCTATATGCTCAATGAAAAGGGGCTTGATTTTATTGTTGAGGTCCACGAGGATTTTCCCGAAAGCCTGCTTCTCGATGATATACGGCTTAAGCAGATCCTGTGTAATTTAATTTCCAATGCTATTAAGTTTACGGAAAAAGGTTCTGTAAAGGTGACTTTTTTGCCCGACTATTCCACAGCCGGAGAAGGTACTTTTGATCTTATTTTACTGGTGAGTGATACGGGAATTGGAATCGCCGATGAAGAGCTCGAACGGATTTTTGATTCATTTATTCAGCAGAAAGATCAGGATCTATCCAGGTACGGCGGAACTGGTCTGGGGCTTGCCATCACCAAAAGACTGATCTCCATTATGGGAGGGAATATTACGGTGGAGAGTTCCAGGGGAAAGGGAAGCACGTTTACCATGAGACTGCCCAATGTGTCTGAGGCCTCTCCTGATGAATATATCAAAGAAGACCTGGCCGAATATATTGATCGTATACAGTTTCAAAATATCAAAATATTAATTGTTGATGATATTCTTTATAACCGGGTCTTATTGAAAGACATGATCGATTCTCCGGAGGCGCAGTTCTATGAAGCGGAAGACGGGCAGGAGGCCATTGAATTGACCAGGCGCTATATGCCGGATATTATTTTAATGGAAATACGAATGCCGGTGCTTATGGGCGATGAAGCAGTACGGATAATAAAGAATGATGAGTCCCTGAAGCATATCCCGGTAATTGCGATTACCGCCTCAGTGCTGCAGGAGAATGAGCGGGGTATCCGTAATGCCGGGTGTGATTCATTTTTACTGAAACCAATAGACCGCTTTCACCTGGTATGTGAAATGATAAAGTATCTACCGTATGATGTTAAATTGGAGCTAACACCGGGAAGGGCGTATAAAAGAAAAGTGAAAGATCCGGAGAAGGAGCCCCTGTCACTGGAAACAGTAGCGCGCTTGCCGGAATTGCTCCTGGTCCTTAAGGAAAAATATTCCTCTCAGCATGAAGCATTAGAGCACGGATTTATGATGAGCCAATTGGAAAATTTTGCCCGGGACATAAGCGCCCTGGGAACTGAATTTGAGTTCCCTCAGCTTGAGAAATGGGGAGAAGAGCTGCTTGCCCGGGTAAGTAATTTTGACATAGAAGGAATGCTGAAATCCTTCCAGTATCTTGAATCGATACTTGAAGAAATAATCGAATATCTTAATTCTTAAATAGTATCTACGTCAATAGGTGTAGCAGGGAAAAAATAGCTCGGGAACTTGATAGTTTTGCGAGCTGCATTCGGCCTTGAAGTAGTAAGGGCTCTTTGGGTTGTGAGGACTGTTTGAGCAAAGCGAGTTCCGCAGCAATCCAAAGAGCCCATACTACTTCAAGGCCCGCTTACAAGCTACAACATCGTGTTTCCGTTGGTTCAATGCAAAAAACTGACTTGAGGCTAAAGAGTGGCCATTGGCGATCAAAAAAAACTTGTCATTGCTCTTTCGCATGTACAGTTTTGAGAAAAAATGATAATAATTTGTATCATTTCTGTTGACGATGTTCAAAAAATTTAGTATTTTCTAACGTGGGACAATCAAATGTCCGGAGGCAAAAAACCTCTTTCATAAGCGATATATATAGAGAATAATGGGAGATTTTGGCCCTGGAAAGCTTGAAAATACAGGCTTAGAGATGAAGAGAACATAATGAGTTGCTGCTCAGCCCCATTCATGCCCGGAGCAACAGCTGAATTTAGCCAAATTCAAAAGGTGGAGTCCGTAAAGTAATAACCATAAGTTATCATGGTAAACTTAGCTTGGACGGGCGGCATCTTTTAAGGAACGTTGAAATCTATGGAACAAATCGCTGATTATACAATACTGAACAATATTGATGAAACCGGTAACTCTATTGTCTACCGGGGTAAGAAAGAAGATGAAGAGAATACGGTAATTATAAAGGTTCTCAAGACAGAGTTTCCTTCCCCCGCGGAAATCGTGCGTTTTAAACAAGAATATGAAATGATCAAGAGTCTCGACCTGGACGGAATTGTCAAGACCCATGATTTTGTTAAATTTGATGATACATTTGCCCTTATTATGGAAGACTTCGACGGGATTCATTTGCAGCGTTTTCTTAAAAACGAGGAACTTGATATTGATTCGTTTCTGGATATCGCGGCAGCCCTGGCCGAAACCGTTGGCATGCTGCATCAAAAGAATATTATTCATAAGGATATCAAACCGCAAAATATTCTCATAGATCCCGAGAAAAACAAAGTAAAACTTGCCGATTTTGGGATATCTTCCGTATTGACCCACGAGAATGAAGAGATATATAATCCCCGGGTAATAGAAGGGACGCTGGCATACATGTCCCCGGAACAGACCGGTAGAATGAATTGCGACCTGGACTATCGAACGGACCTGTATTCTCTGGGTGTTACCTTTTATGAAATGTTAACCGGGAGTATTCCCTTTCGGACAAAAGACCCCATGGAGATGATCCATGCCCACATCGCGCGGGAACCGCTTCCACCCAGCAACTTAAATAACGCGGTCCCTGAAATGCTTTCGGCAATTATAATGAAACTAATGGCAAAAAACGCGGATGAGCGCTACCAGAACAGTTACGGCCTGCTTGCTGATATTAATAAATGCCGGGAACAAATCAACTCCCAGGGAACCATTCAGTCATTTGATCTTGGAGAGAACGATATCTCCCTGAAATTTACTATTCCTCATTTTATGGTTGGCAGGGAACGGGAAATCACCAGCCTCATGCGATCTTTTGAACGGGCCGGAAACGGGTCTGCGGAAATGATGCTTGTTTCGGGAAAACCGGGAGTGGGGAAAACCGCTCTCATCAATGAGATCAGGAAGCCCATCGTTGAAAAACGGGGGTATTATATTTCCGGGAAATATGACCGTTTTGGAAGAGACGTCCCCTATAGCGCGTTTCGACTGGCATTCCAGGAACTGATCAGCCGTCTTTTTGTTGAGAACAATGAGGAGATGGTCCATGAATGGAAAGCAAAACTCATGGCAGTGCTGGGTTCCAACGGCAAGGTTATTACTTCGGTAATTCCCAATGTGGAACTCATCATCGGAGAGCAGACAGATGTAGCGGAATTGGGACCTGAAGAATCACAGAACAGGTTTAGCATGGTCTTTGAAAGTTTTATATCGGTATTTGCCACAAAGGAGCATCCCCTGGTTATTTTTCTTGATGATCTCCAGTGGGCCGATGCCGCGAGTCTCAGGCTTATGAAGACCCTTATTAGCGGCGGCAGCTGCCGGTATCTTTTTATTATTGGAGCTTTCCGGGACCGGGAAGTAAGCGATTATCATCCATTAATGGTTACGCTTGACGAGATCCAAAAGGCGGGAGTTGCGGTAAAACAGGTGGAGCTTTCTCCGCTCAGCAGTATTGATGTGAACCGCCTGGTCGCGAAAATATTACGATGCAATGAAGAACGTTCAACAGATCTTGCAGAACTGGTCCGGAGCAGAACAAATGGGAACCCGTTTTTTATCAACCAGTTTTTTAAGACCCTGTACGATGAAAGAATGCTGGAACTCGATCCTCTTTCCGGGTGGAAATGGGAAATGGAAGATATTCATAAAATGCAGGTCACTGACAATGTTGTTGACCTTATGGCTGAAAAAATATCCAGGCTGGCGGAAAATTCCCGTGACGTTTTAAAAATCTGTTCGTGCCTGGGCAATAGTTTTAATCTAGAGACCCTGGCCCTGGTATACGAAAAGCGCCTGGAAGAGACACTTTTTGATCTTGCTGAAGCGCTTCTTGAAGGATTCGTAACGCATTCCGGAGACGTATACCGTTTTACCCATGACCGTATCCAGGAAGCAGCCTATTCTCTTATCTCCGCCACGGACCGGGTTAAATTGCATTACAAAATCGCCAGGAAAATCCTTGATTATTCCTGGGCAGACAAACTGTCGGGCGTGATATTTTATATTGTTGATCAATTTTATAAGGGACTGGAGCTGGTTGCTGAGCAGAAGGAGAAGATAGAGCTGGCTAAACTTTTTCTCAAAGCCGGAGACCAGGCACGGAATTCATCGGCCTATGACTCCGCAGTTCACTATTTAAAAACGGGAACTGAACTGCTTCCGAAAGATTGCTGGGAAAATAACTATGAGCTCACATACTCCTTATATAAGGAACGGCTTGAGTGCGAATACCTGGATCTTAATTTCGCGGAAGCGGAAAAGATTTTTTCCATTATGATGCAAAAGACCAGGGGCTTTGTGGATAAAGCGGACCTCCATACCTTAATGATTATTTTATATACAACCCAGGGACGCTATAAAGAAGCCCTGATCCTGGGGTATAAAGGAATGGAGATGCTTGGCCAAAAACAACCCAAATGCGTACACGATTACCGTTTGGGACTGGAACTGGCCCGTCTCAGAATTGCGTTCGGCAGACGAAAGATCGAAGACCTTATTGATCTTCCGGTCTTTGAAGAGCGGGCTCTTCTTTCCTATGCCTATCTTGCTATTCATACGGCTACTGTTGCCTATTATGTGGACCCAAACCGGTTCGCGCAGCTGGTAATTTCAGGTGTCTATCTTATTCTTAAACACGGAAATTTTGAATATTCTCCCTTTGCCTTTAATGCCCTTGGAACGATCCTGGGGCCGGGGCTGGGATTTCACAAACAAGCGTACAGGCTGGGAAAAACAGCGTTAAAGTTAAATGAAAAAATTGCCAGCACCAAAAACAGGTGTAAAATAGAATTTTTATTTTCCCTGTTTATTCTTCACTGGAGACGCCATGCCAGGGAATGTCTCGATTATTACCGCGATGCCTACCGGCACGGCCTTGAGTCGGGTGATCTTATTTTTAGCGGCCATAGTATTAATCTTCTGGGTATGACCCGTATTATGCTGGGAGACAATATTGATGAAGTTCTGGGTGAATATGGAAAGTATGAAGTTTTTCAAAAGGGCGGCAAGGATCCTTTTATTGCCCGGAATTTTTCCGAAACCATCCAGATGTGTCTCTGTTTAAAAGGACTCACCTCATCACCCGGCGGTCTTAACAGCAAAGGGTTTAGCAGTTCAAAGCACCTTGATTACTACCGTGAAGAAGGGAACCAGCTGGGGGTCTTCTATTTTCTCCTGGTGAAATTACGGATAGATTACCTCTTTGGAAATTATTCGAAATCCTTTGACAATATTCTTGAGATGAAAGAGCTCATCAGTAACAAGGTTGGCCTTGGAAGCCTGCATATACCGGAATTTTATTTTTACTATTCTCTTACGCTCACGGCCCTTTACCCGGCAGCAGGAATAAGGAAAAAAATAGATTTTTCCATTCAACTCAAGCGCAACCGGGCAAAATTAAAGAAATGGGCAATCAATTGTCCGGAAAACTATCTTCATAAGTATCTCCTGGTAAAAGCCGAAACAGCCAGGGTCCAGGGGAAAAAGGATGCTCCGGACTTATATGACCAGGCAATAAAATCGGCAAAGGAAAACGGCTATACTCAGAATGTGGCTATCGGTAATGAGCTGGCTGCGTTGTATTATATAAACAAGAATGATAAAGATAATGCCAAACGCTATATGAACGAAGCACGCCGCTGCTATTTAAAATGGGGCGCAACAGCAAAGGCAAAAGATCTTGAGCAAAAATACCAGGAATTTTTAAGTGAGAACCGTAAGCGGCGCTCTATTTTTGATACCCGTGTTGACTCAACAATGGTATCTTCCGGCTCTACACGGTCCGTGTCTGAGAACCTGGATATTGGAACTATTATTAAGGCGTCCCAGGCCCTTTCCGAGGAAATAGACCTGGGCAGTCTCCTGGTGAAAATAATCAAGTTTGCCATTGAAAACGCTGGAGCTGAAAAAGGGTTCCTGGTTCTGGAAAATGAGCAAGACCACGGGCTCTATATTGAAGCCGAGGGCAGGGTAGACCATAAGATCGAGATCTTCCAGGCACTTCCCCTTGAAGAGAGCAGAGACCTGTCGACTGCTATTGTTAAGTATGTGAATAAAACCGGGGAAGATATTGTTCTTAATGACGCGCGGAAGAATAATAAATTCAGCAGTGACCCCTATATTATAGAAAATAGCCCGCGGTCTATTCTTTGCGCGCCTGTGACGCATAAGGGAATGAGGTCGGGAATTATATATCTTGAAAACAGGCATGCTTCAAACGCCTTTACTCCTGAACGGCTGGAAGTCCTGAAGATCTTTTCCGCCCAGGCCTCAATCTCTATTGAAAATACCCGGCTTCTGGCACAACGGGAAAAAGCAGTTAAGCTCGAAACAGAGATGAAAATAGCCGCGAATATTCAATCCACCTTACTGCCCCGTAACCCGCACATTGACGGGTTTGATATTACCGCGTATGTTGACCCGGCAGATGACGTGGGCGGTGATTATTATGATGTAATAAACGGGGAAAAGAATGACTGGATTATTATTGGTGATGTTGCCGGGCACGGCATTAGCGCCGGTCTTCTGATGATGATGGTCCAGACTTCCATCCAGACCATTCTTCGACGTTTTCCGGACACCAAACCCTCGGATCTCCTGGAAATGGTTAATGAAGTTATTAAGTATAATGTTAAGCAGATGAAGGAAGAACGCTATATGACCATAACAGCGCTTTCTTTTAATAAGAACGGTCAGGCTCTTTTTTCCGGTCTTCACCAGGATATATTGATTTACCGGGCTTCTTCTTCAAGTATTGAGCGCATTGCCACTGACGGTTTATGGCTCTCACCCTGGGATCTTGGAAGACCTGAAGGAGTAAACCTTTCTCTTACCCTGGAAAAAGGTGATATTCTTCTATTATATACTGATGGTATTACTGAGGCAAAAGACGTTGAAGGGACTGAATTTTCCGAACAGCGATTGGGAGATATTCTTAAT
Organism: bacterium; assembly: GCA_024224995.1. The sequence continues at coordinate 13,544 of JAAENB010000929.1, forward strand.
GAATCCGGTCATTCTCCCAGTGAAGAAATTAAGGAAAGAATTCTTGAAGCGCTTACTGATTATGATAATAATGATGACGTAACAATGGTTATTGTCAAAAAACTGTAATTTAAATACTGTTCATTTTTAAGTTAGATGGATATATTAATTTTTCTTGACAAATAGACCCTCAAATGTCATTTGTCATTATATCATTTTCGTACTCAATTTACTCCCAATTTGTTGAGTCCGAAAGATGATTTTTGAATTTCGTCATTGAAGTTAATACCTCCGCTTTTGCGGAGGTTTTTTTTTTGCTTCCATATATTTGTTGACTCTGCCGTGGAATTATAGTATTTATTCATCATGAGCCTGTTAGACCCCAAAAAGAGGACCCCCGGTGGATACTATAAAGTACGAATATATTTTTACCTTCAAAAATGAGGAAGCCTGTAATTCAAAATCAATTGATTTTATTATGGAAATTGACAGGACTTCCCGGCAGATCGTAAAAACCAATATTGAGCAGCACTGTCTTGAAATAGGTTTCGATGTCCATTGGACTGAGCTGACTTTTCACCAGTGTGAGCATTGCCCTCTGGATGTTAAGCAGTTTCCCCGCTGTCCCATTGCAGTGAACCTGTACCAGGTTATATCTATTTTTGGCGATCACAGCTCCATAGAAGAGGTGGATATTGAAGTGCGGAGCCCGGAGCGGAATTATTTAAAACGGACCAGGCTTCAGTACGGACTTCAGTCCCTTTTTGGTATTCTTATGCCTGCCAGCGGCTGTCCCCGGATGAATTTTTTATCACCCCTTGTTCCCTTTCATCTTCCTTTTGCCGATGTTGAAGAAACAATTGTGCGGGTAACTTCCATATATCTTCTGAGCCAGTTTTTTCACCAACTCGATGATGAACCCTCTGATTTTACCATGGAAGGGTTGAGAAAGAAGTATGAAGAGGTTAGCAATGTTAACCAGGGAATTCTTAACAGGATCAGAAGTATTGAAAAAAGCGGCGATGCTACTGAAAATGCTATCACAATCCTTAATGCCTTTGTTCTTTTCTTCTCATATGAGTTCCGTTTTGAGATGAAACGCTACCGCTATCTTTTTCAAAATACTCCTCAATAGAGCGGACGAGCGTATTTAATAGAGTAAATAAAAAAAATACTGTTGTTCATTCCCCTCCAGGTACCTTTCATTCCCCGCCCCTTGACATAGAAAAATATATTGTATATCTTAATATATGAGAGCCAGGGAGTTTTAGGGAGAGGAGAGAGTAATGAAAAGTAATAGGAATGTTCAATTGTCGCGGCTTATTGAAGACGGGGCCCCGGAAACAATTCTCAGGGAAGTGACTGCACTGTTAAGTTTACACTACAAAAGAGAGTTGTTTGATAATATTATTGAAGCGTTTTATATTATAAATATCCTTTTTGAAGGGGATCATCCCCGCTATAAAGAGTGCAATACCGGGTATCACGACCTGGAGCATACGCTCGATAGCTTTCTGGCTGCTGCCCGCCTTGTTGACGGGTACAACCTTTCCCATGAAAAATTACCAATTTCACTTGTTCTTAACCTGCTTTTGGCCGCGCTTTTTCATAATACCGGGTATATCCAGGAACTGGACGACAGTGACGGCACCGGGGCCAGGCATACTACTGAGCGTATAGACAGAAGTGTCCGTTTTCTAATAAGAAATCACCAGACTTTTGGTATTAGCAGCAGCAATCTTGAAAGTATCGCGCGGCTTATTAAAGCCACTGCCTGGAACGCGAATATGAGAAAAATCGATTTTTCCGGTCCTGCTGAAGAGGCTGCCGCCATGATCCTGGCATCTGCCGACCTTATGGGCCAGATGGCAAACCGGGGATGGCTGGAAAAACTTCCTTTACTCTCACGGGAGTTCCGGGATGCCGGGTTACGGGGTTTCGATTCCGAATTTGATATATTTCCAAAAACATTTAATTTCTACGGTGCTGTTCAATCCAGGCTTGCCGATTCCTATAAAGAAGTCTACCGCTACGCGCGGACTCATTTTAATACAAGGTTCGGCATAAACGAAAATCTCTATGCCTCCGCAATCAGCGGGAATGCCGCTTACCTGGGATTCATCATCGCCGATGACAGCAGTAATTTCCGGCAGAAACTGAGACGGGGAGACTTTATTCACTCGCTGGAGTATTCCGGGGCCGGCGCTCGTGTGCCTTTTGGTTCAGCGCAGGTGGCGTAGGCCTTTTTGTTCCAGATACTTCATAACATCATAATGGTTCCTGCTCTTCGCGCCCTTTAACACAAAATATTTCTACAATCAGAACATGGCTTGCTTTTGGACCTCTCAAATTCGAAATAGTTCTAATGTAAATCGCGAATTCGTCCGATATTTTAAAAAAATAGTGCTCAGGGGACATAAACAGTATGATGCAGCCTGTAATTGAACTAAAACGTATTTTAAAAGCCGAATGCGAGCTATACGAAAATATCTATTCTCTTGAAGAAGAGAAGAGTGAGGCTATTCTGGAGCGGGAAGGGAGATTGCTTGAGAGTTTGTCCCGGGATCAGGAGCTCCTTATCGCGCAGATCGATATTCTTGAACATGAACGGGAAGTTCAAATTGAGAACTACCGGAAGATCAATAACCTGGATGACCTGGGAAGGGATATCTCTCTGAAAGATATTGCCTATTCCATGAACGAAGATTCTTCGCAGCAGCTGCTGCAGTATGGTATGGATCTTAAAGCGATCCTGTTGAAGCTGCAAAGCAAGCAGGCTACGAATAAAAAATTAATTGATGATAATATGGAATTTTTCAATTTGCTGATGTCCGGGATCCGGGAAAACAGCTCTGAAAAAGCCGGTTACGGAAGCGACGGAAAAGAAAAGAGCAGGGTGGCAAACCCTGTTATGTTTAACCAGACCGTTTAAATCTTCCGGGGAGGAACGAATATGAATTCTACATTTATGGGACTTGAAATCGGGAAAAAGGGCCTTATGGCGCACCAGCAGGCACTGCATGTGACCGGGCATAATATTTCAAACGCCGAGAACCAGGAATATTCCCGGCAGCGGGTTGTTATTACCTCGGCAGATCCTATCTATGTTCCCGCGTTAAACCGGGCAAACACTGCCGGAAATCTTGGCCAGGGCGCTGTTGTTTCCCAGGTTGAACGGATCCGGGACCAGTTCATCGATAACCGTATAGTTGCCGAGAAAAATGTTATGGGATTCTGGCAAACTAAAAATCAATTTATTTATCAAATTGAAACCGTATATAATGAACCGTCCGATGAATCGATCCGGAGCCGGCTCGACAGCCTCTGGTCTTCATGGGAAGAACTTTCCAAATATCCCGAAGAGCGTTCCACCAGGGAGGTGGTTGCGCAAAAAGCGGTTAATCTTTCGAATGAAGTTAAACATGTTTACCGCCAGCTCTTCGACCTGCGAGTGGACGCCAACCGCCAGGTTGGTCATGTTGTTGACCAGGTGAATATGTACGCCCGGAGCATCAGGGATATTAATTTACGCATTACAAAAGCCGAAGCCCTGGGCGACAATCCCAATGATCTTATGGACAGAAGGGACGCCATTATTGAAAAACTTTCCGAGCTCGTTGATATCTCCGTAGGTAGAAACGACGATGATGAGGTTATTGTGTACCTGGGTTCTGAAAACCTGGTCCAGGGAGAAGTGCTCCGGCCCATAAAAACAGTTCAGGACCCGGACAACAGCGGGTTTTTTAAAGTGGTCTGGGAATATTCGGAACGGGAAGTAAAGCGCTTTAACAGTGAAGAGGAAATTACCCGTAAGGGCGGAAAACTCTCAGCCCTTTTCGAAGTCCGCGATATTATTTTACGGGAAAACATAAATGACGTAAACGCCTTTGCCATTAACCTGGTCGATTTTACTAACGAGATTCACCGCGACGGGTTTAGCCGAAAAGGCGAGACCAATATTGATTTTTTTAATCACCTGACAATTGGCGATAATCCCGACGGTAATTACGATCTTGACAATTCCGGGGTCGACAATGTCACTGCCATTTACAAAGTTTCGGGCAGTAATAAAATAGACGCCTCAGCAGCCATTGGAATAAAAGGGGTGTTAACATTTATGAAAAATGATGAACAGGATTCCAAAGTCCCGATTCAGTATTATCCTTCGGATACGGTTAACTCTGTTATTAAAAAGATCAATGATGCCAAAGTCGGCGTGGTTGCCTATTTGAATCATAACGGGCAGCTGGCGCTTAAAGGGACCATTGCGCAGGATTCGGACAAAAAGAATTTTATGATCCGGCACATGGAGGATTCCGGCCAGTTCCTTGTGGGGCTTACGGGGATCTTAAAGCAGAAAGGTGTACAGGGCGCTTTTAATTATTCCAGCGTGAATGAGATCATTAAGCTTCTTCCCAACCGTGAGCATATAACGATCACTCCTAAATTTAACCCGGCTTCATATATGGGAGTCTCCGACACCATCACCCGTGATGTGGATAAGATCTCCGCGGCCAGGGGGAAAGATGTAGGCGGTACCGGTGACTTTAACACATCCAGCGGCATTGGTGACGGTTCCAACGCCCTGAAGCTGGCCCGGCTCCGGTATGGGAACTATATGGTTGATGCCAATACCAACTTTAATGACTATTATACTTCGCTCATCTCCCGCATTGGTTCCCAGGGAGAGGAAGCAAAGGACAGGATCAAGAACCAGGAAACTCTTCTTAAAAATCTTACCAATCTAAGAAAATCGGTTTCCGGGATCAGTCTTGATGAAGAGATGGCTCAAATGGTGGCGTTCCAGCATGGCTATAATGCCTCGGCCAGGGTTATTTCAACTATGGATAAAATGCTGGATACTATTATCAACAGGATGGGGGTATAAACCATGAATCGAGTTACCAACCAGATGCTTAATAATACCATGACCTACAACCTGCGCAGACACCAGGTAGCAATAGATGAAATGCAAAATCAACTGGGGACCGGGAAACGGATCAGGGTTCCCCGGGATAATCCCATTGAGGCCACAAACCAGATGATGTACCGGTCCAGACTTACTGAAGTGACTCAATACATCAGCAACCTGAGCGAGAGTTCAGCCCGCCTTAACGGCGTTGATACCTCTATTCAGTCCTCACTCCGGATCTTTCACCGGCTCCGGACCCTGGCTGTTCAGGGCGCCCACGGCATTTATTCCTCTTTTGAAAGAAAAGAAGCCGCCGCCACTGAAATAAACGAACTTCTGGAAGAGCTGGTAAATATTGCCAATACCAAAAGTCCCACGGGACGAGCCATTTTTGGCGGACATCATACGGGAACTGAAGGCCAGCCGAATCCTTTTATTCCCGTTTACCAGACCCTGACCGCGGGAAACCAGGGAGACGCCATGATCAATGTTGAGTACCGGGGAAACATCGGGAAGGTTTTGCGTGAGGTTTCCAAAGGGGAATACATGGAAGTTACCATTCCCGGCAATGAACTGTTCTGGGCCACGAACCAGATTCTTACTTCACCCGTAGACTCGGGAAGGTATACGGCCCCGAGCAACCAGGTAATCCGCATCGACGGCAAGGAAATTAATGTCTCAGCCGGAGATACCCTGGATATAATTATTGACAAGATCAATAATTCAGGGTTAAGTGGCAGAGCTTCAAAGGGCGGAAGGAATAACCTCATTATAGAGACCACGACTCCGCACCAATTATGGCTTGAAGATATGGGAAGCGGGACGGTTCTTCGGGATCTGGGGCTTATTGACGCTAATTTTTCCGAACCGCCCAATAATTTCAACCCCTCGGTTGTCGTTGATGGCATGTCCGTTTTTAAGATGGTGATCCTGCTTCGTGATGACCTTGTCCGGGGAGACCAGGAACTGGTTGGCGGACGGGATCTGGGCCTTATTGACATGGGCCTGGAAAACCTGCTAAAACATATTTCCGACATCGGGGCAAAGGAAAACAGGGTTGACGAATTAACGAAAAGATCGGAGTATGAGAAAGGTAATGTTCTGGAAATGCTTTCCAAGAGTGAAGGCATAGATTTTCCCGAAACAATTATGAATTTTAAATGGCTTGAAAGTATTCATCAGTACGCACTTGCTGTTGGCGCGAAATCAATTCGCCCTACGTTAATGGATTTTTTAAGATAAAATAAAGAGGAGATATCATTTGGCTACCATTACGCTAAAAACAAAACCCTTCGGAGAGATTGAAATAGACGACCAGCTGGTTGTTGATTTCCCCGATGGAATCCTGGGTTTCGATTTTATAAAAAAATTCGTGATCCTTGAATCCGATGGAGACAATTCGCCGTTTAAGTGGCTCCAGGCATATGATGAACCTGAACTGGCTTTTGTAATAATCAGTCCTGAAGACTTTTTGGAAGAATACGAACTGCTGATTCCCCGGGGAGAGCTGGAAATGGTTGGGGTGAAAAAGGCAGATGAGCTGGTGGTTTATGTTATTGTTAATATTCCCACAAATCCTTCGGAAATGACCGCGAACCTGCAAGGGCCGGTTATTGTGAACCTTGAAAAGAAGCTTGGCCGGCAGTCAATTTCCCTGAGTGACAAATATGGAGTAAGGCATATGATCCTTGAAGAGATGCAGAAAGCATCAGGAGAGGGGTAAGCGTATGCTGGTTCTGGCGAGGAAGTTAAATGAAAGCATAATGATCGGGGACGATATTGAAGTTGTTGTTATTGATATCCGTGGTGACCAGGTTAAGCTCGGTATCAGGGCTCCAAAAACCGTTACGGTTCACCGGAAAGAGATCTATGTTGAGATTGCCAACGCGAATATCGACGCAAGTAAATCGGATTTTAATCCGGATCAACTGCGAGATCTCTCTGACCTGTTTAAAAAAGGGAAGAAGAAGTAAGGAACAAGGTTAAAGGGGCAGGTGAAGAGTCTTGCCCTGATCCTATTTTTTTTCGGAGAAAAAAATGCCTCTATTTTCACTTGATTACGTTACTCCGCTTTTTATTGTTCTGATGGTTGTGTTTGTTTGCCGGGAGGCAAGTACTACGTATTTGCCGCTAAAATATTTGTTAACTCCTCTTATTACTGCCGGGATAATCGGTATTGTCATTGTATCAATCTATCATAACGGGATAAATAACTACCGGGTCTTGATTCTTACGGCGTTGATCCTTGCCCTCATCGCCGATACCATGCTGATGATTGAAGAGGTTGACCTGCTTAAATACGGTATTGTTTTTTTTCTTCTGGCTCATTTTTTGTATATTGCCGCTTTTAGCCGGGGATTTTACTTTGAACGGTGGAATTTCCTGGTTCTTGCCGTGCTGCTGCTCTTTTTTATTATCTACTATCTTATTTTTAAAGGAAAGACCGGGGGCATGGATCTCGCGGTTTTTGCCTATATAATTACTATTTTTACCGTGGTATTTTTCGTGTTTTCGCGCTTAAACGCGGGGGTCCACAGACCGGCTATGCTGGCTGCAATTGGAGGCGTCTTCTTCCTGGTATCGGACACGCTGCTTGCCATAAACGCTTTTCTGCGGCCCATTCCGCGCAGTACGGTTTTTACCTGGGCTACCTATTGTCCGGCCCAGCTGCTTATTGCCCTGTCCTGTTTTGGGTAACAGTTTCTTCTATTAAAAGAGGAGCATTTTCTTTTAAATTCACCCCTGAAAACTTCAGGCGGCGGGCTTCCTTCATAAGGTAAAACAGTTTGTGAGCTGCTTCCTCATAGCCAAGCCCTTGCTCCCTGATATTTGATATACAATTTCGTTCGGCGTCTGTTCTGTTTACGCGCGGCGCGTAGGTGAAATAAATTCCCAGGCTGTCGGGAGAGCTCAGGCCCGGGCGTTCTCCTATGAGTACTGCTGTCATTTCGGTTTCAAGAGCCGCGCCAATCTCATCTCCTATGGCAACCCTGCCGTGTTTTACCAGGATTACCGGCGCCATGTCCCATCCTTCGGGCTGCATCATCTTCCACAGGGAGGCCGTTACCGCGGCAGCATGGTTCTGCACTGCCGGAGCTGAGAGACCGTCTGCAACAATTATGGAAATACGCGCTCCGTTCCCGGCCTGGTTTTTTTTAAGCAAAGCCGCAGATTCGTCCGAAAGGCTCCGCCCCAGGTCCGGCCGCTGAATATAGGTATCGCGGTCTTGGGCCTTGCTTGCGGCAGTAAGAGCCGTAAACCCTGCGGCATTGAACTCTTTTTCCAGTTCAGGAAAATTCACCTCACGGTGAACCGCGTCACGAGCGCGGGCATGGGCCAGCTGAAACTCCAGCAGCGCCTTTGTTGGGACACTTCCGCCCGCTCTGCCCAGGGCAATTCGGGCCGGGGTAAAACGCTTGAGCGAAGTCCAGGGATCGTTTATTATTGGATCAAGTTCTTTCATTTTTTTTACTCTCTCAAGAAACTAAATTTTGAAACAGGGCCTGTTCCCGAAGATCTTACCCGGGGCTCTGCTCTGTCCACGGGGTGCGACCCCTGCGAGGGGTTGAAACCCCGAGCTACAACACGTCGCCCCTGGGGCTATTCTGTCTTGGGTCAGCTTCAACCAATAATC
>JAAENB010000930.1 GCA_024224995.1 bacterium
ACGTGGGCGGCCCTGTCTGGGACCCCGGAGCACACGAACCCGAGTTCGGCTTCGGGGATCTTCCCGTCGGTGAGGTTGTCAGCAGACCAGGACAGGCACAGGACCCATGTGGCGATCGCTTCACCAGATCGTCGGACCTTCTGGTTGGACCAGAACCGGTCATCGAGTTTCACCCACGGCATCAGGGGGCCTCCGTTACGTCGCTCATTGGCTGGTTCTTCCGTCGGTTCTGTGGCGGGTTGGCGATCCTGCGGAGCTTGTCGATCAAGGCACGGGCGGCGGCCCTCTCGTCCACTGTGAGCGATTCACGGACACGGACGGCCCGGTAAGCCAACAACAGCCGTTCGGCCGCCTCTTGCGCAATCCGCCTATCGTGCGGCCTCATCAGCGGGCGCTGCACCCCGCACAACTCGAAATGAGGTCGGTACCGGTGCGGCACATCCACCAGACGCCCACCGTGAGGGTTCAACCATTCGGCCACATCGGCTTCAGTGACCCACCGTCC
>JAAENB010000931.1 GCA_024224995.1 bacterium
TGCAAATGACGTTTTCCTAAAAACGTCAGCAACTAAATAATATTGCGAGCTGCATCTGGCCTTGAAGTAGTATGGGCTCTTTGGGTTGTGAGGACTGTTTGAGCGGAGCGAGTTCCGCAGCAATCCAAAGAGCTCATACTACTTCAAGGCCCGCGCACAAGCATAATCTTAGTTTCTTAAGAGCTCTCCCCTGCACACACAACACGATACTAAACTCGTTATTATTTAAAGGGAAAGTTGATAACGGTATGAGTTCCATTATCGCTCTCAATTTTTATATTGCCGTTAAGCTGACTCACCAGGGCCTTAACAAGAGTTAAACCCATTGATTGAACCGATGATATATCAAAGCCATGGGGCAGCCCTATGCCGTTGTCGTGTACCGTAAGAGTAGCGCTGGTGCCGGTCTTTTTAAATGAAATTTTTATACTACCGCCTCGATTTTCCGGGAACGCGTATTTAATAGAGTTTGTTACAAGTTCAGTTGTGGTTATACCCAGAACAATAGCGGTTTTCACCGGTAATTTGACAGGTTCTAATGTAATGGTAAGGGTAATGTTGGCTCCCGGGACCGGTAATGACGCGATGACTTTGCTGAGGTACTCATCAATTTGGACTTCATTAGCAGATTCATCTTTTTGAGTATTGAGCAGCGTATACATTTCAGTTATGGCTTTTATTCGAGATTCTATTTCAGTCATGGCGGATTTGACTTCTTCTGATTTGGTATAATCTCCCGCTAATGATATCATGCTGCATATCATAGTAAAATTGTTTTTAATCCGGTGCTGCAGCTCACTAAACAGGATTGATTTTTCCGTAAGGGATTTTTCCAGCTCCTCCTCAACTTTTTTTCGTTCCGTGATGTCGGAGTGAATACCGATCATCCGTTCCGGATGTCCATCATCATCCCATGAGACGATTTTTCCTATAGAGTGAATCAGGCAATAAGCGCCGGATTTGGTTTTCATACGGAATTCAGCAGAGTATTCATTCTTTCCATTGATGTGTTCTTTTAGTTTCCGCTGAACTTGCTCAAGATCCTCGGGATGAATGAGATTTGTCCATGTTTCTGTTGTATGGGGAAGCTCATGAGGCTCATAACCCAGCATTGTGAACCACCTGTCACTATAATGTGTGTCTGTGTCTGTGAAGGTGTACGGATTGAAGTCCCATATTCCGCTATTACTTGCATCCAGGGCAAGTACAAGACGCTCCTCGCTTTCTTTTAGCGCGTCAAAAAGTAATAAATTATTAATCGTATCGCTTACCCGTAATGAAATATCATTAAATAATTCTTTTTCTTCTTCTGTCCAGATGCGTTCATGAGAACATTGATGCATTCCAAAAATCCATGGACTTCCAATTTTTGGACGCAGCACAACAATCATTTGTGATAGCATATAGAAATTTTTTACGGGTTCGCAATTTCTAAAAGTTTCACTACTTAAGTCATATGTTATGACGCCATGGGCGGAAAGAGCGTCTCTAAATACCTGTTTTGTTTCCTCGTCCAGGTGCTGATCTTTTCCCGACTCTAACGCGCCGGGATACTCGGGTTTGGTATATTCGAAAAGAACTTGAAAAGCATCAGCATCTACATCGCAGGGATACAATAACCACGCCCGGTCCGAATCAAAAATATTGAAAACATCCTTTACGGCTTTTTTGATTATTTCCTCAACTTTGATTGATTGGCTGAGACTTTTTGAAATGATATTCATACTCTCAAAATACTTAACATTGGACTCCAGAACAGATTGTTTCTCCATAAGCGCGTTTTCCGCCATCTTTTGGCCGGTAATGTCTCTACCGGCAGCGACAATTGAAACGATCTTATTATTTTTATCCAGTATGGCTGTGTTAAACCATGCCTGCCAGCGCCAGCCATCTTTCGTCATAGCGCGTTCTTCTACATGACAGGTATATGGCGGATGGTAAACCTTTTCTATAGCCTTTGCTACTTCTTCGCGGTCATCTTCGTGAATGAGAGGCATAAATTTTGTTCCCGTTAATTCTTCCGGGGTTTTGCCGAATGTTTTACAATACGATGGGCTTACGAATAAGAGCGTTCCTTCTTTATCAAACTTCACTATCATGTCTGTCTGGTTTTCAACAAGGATACGATATTTTTCTTCACTCTCATGCAGCTTTTCCTCAGCCTGCTTATGCCTGGTTATATCTTCCTGTATTGCGACAACATTGAGAATGTTTCCGGACTCATCCATGGTTGGATACACCCTGGTTTTTGCCCAACGTTTGTTCCCTTTTTTCGATGTGTCACGCGCGTCATATTCCATCGCCGGAATGGAGACAACTTCACCGGAATATGCTTTTTCCATATACGGTACCAGTCCAAGCTTAATGGCTTGTTCGTCCTTAAGTATATTATATTCAAGTTTATCGAATTCTTCCCAGCTTGTTCCCCAGAGTTTTTCCCAGGCCTTGTTGACCTGAACAGTTCTGCCATCAATATCAAAAATTTGAATACTTAAAGGCGATTGCTCAATCAAATTTCTAAGCCTCCCTTCGCTTTTCTTCTGTGCCTGCTCACTTTGCTGAAGAGCTTTTTCTTTCACCCGCTCCTTCACCTTTGCCTCAAAGAGCTTAAATGCCATCTTCATGGACGCGTCAAGGATTGTTATGCCTGAATTCTTTACAACATAGCCGTATGAGGTTATTTTTTCTGTTTTTTCAACAATTTCCGGTTCCGTATGGCTCGAAAGAAAAACAACAGGGATGTCCTTTTCGGCAAGAATTTTTTCAGCGGCTTCAGTTCCGTCAATGCCCGAACCCAGATCTATGTCCATAAGGATGAGATCAACTTCAGTTTTTTTTACAAGAACTGTTTCTATTGCTTCTTCACCAGTAAGAACATGGATTACCTGGTAGCCGTATTTTTCAAGCTCCTTTTGTTCTACCATTGCGGTTATGGCTTCATCTTCAACGAGGAGTATATTTTTATCTTTACCTGCTGTCATATTACCTGGAGTATATAGTAAATGTTAAAATAATCAATGTTTTTACCCACACTCAAGTTTTTAATCAAAATTGAGTCTTATGTCAAGTTGTTTTTGGAGTTGGTGAAAGGGGGTTCAGGACGGCATTGATTGAAAAAATGATTGACAAAAAAAATAACCGGACTCTAATAGAGTTAGAATCTATAAATAATTTGAGTAAGCTATGAATAAAAAGAATGACCGGTTTTGGAACGTAGAGCAAACTATTTATAAAACTTCTGAGGGCGATATTGAAATTCCTCATTTTTATAATGATTTTTCACAGGTTTTGTTCTTCTATTTCGTAAAACCGGAAAAACTGCTGCCTCTTCTTGAAGGTACCGATCTTAAACCCTGTGTTTGTATAAATAACAGGGCGATTGTTAATTTAATTCTTCTTGAATATAGAGACTCAAGCATTGGCAGCTATAACGAAATTGGACTCAGTTCATTGACCTATTCAACAAAACTAAAAAAACCATTTTTCGTTTTTCCTAATTTTCTTAAAAAAGGAGACAAATGGAAAATCGCGGGATATATCCACAATCTGCCGGTAACATCAAAGCTCGCGTATGCCGCCGGAGTAGAGATTTTTGGGTATCCGAAATTTATTACTGAGATCCCATTCTCTTTAACTGAAAAATCTTTTGAAGCAACTGTTTGTGATCCGGACTCCCACAGCAATATCTTTTCAATTAGCTGTCCCATAGGGTACAAATCTTTTGGCTTAAAAATGCCGGGCGTGGACCTGGTTACCTACAGCAACAACAATAAGGGAGACCAGCTAAAAGCTTATATTTGTGTTGACGCCAAAACAAAAAATAATCTTTTTCCTTCCGTAAAACTAACGGTTGGAGAAAGCAATCACGTAATGGCTCAAAACCTGCGCCACCTGGATCTTGAAAACAAGAAACCCTTTTCCGTGAGCACAACACATACTGCTCGCGGGGTTGGGCCTAACAGCGCTATAGTTTAATCCTCTTAACGTCACCGGTAAGACGAGCCAGGCCATATAAAACAAAAGCACTTTGTCCAATGGGGATGCCCAATGTTCTTGTTTCTAAAAGTTCTATGGCATAACCATACTGTGGTTCCGAGTCAAGGATCGCGACCCTGGTTATGGAACCTTTTAGGCTCTTGATACGGCCATGCTGAATAACATCTATACCCATGGTTTTATATTTTTCAATTTCCTTATCCAGGTTCCGGACGTAGTATCCCAGGTGATGTATTCCTTCTCCATGTTTATCTAAGAAGTGAGTGAAAACATTCTCATCTCCTCTTTTGATCTCAAGAAGCTCAACCATTAATCTTTTTTTTATGGAATAGGCCATGGTAAAGTCGAGTTTTATGGAGGTGCCTTTATACGTATATTCTTCTTGAATAAAGTTTCCTTCCATCCACTTCTTTATATTGAAGCTTTTCGAATATTTATCAAGAGCACTATTTATGTCTTTGACAATAATGCCTACCTGCATTGTTCCCAATCCAAACATATCATCCTCCTTTAGTTTTTTTTTAACTCTTGATAAACCTTACTTCTCCTGACTTAATAATACTGTTAATTTTTTCTATTGTCAATTTTAAAAATGAGACCGGGGCGGCTCTAATGTAGCGCTGCAAAAAGTCCTTGCCTTAAGAAAAAAGGCTGTACATACCTGGTTTGAATTGGATGATATTTATATGAAGAAACTGAAACCATTTATTCCCGGTGCCGTGGCTGTGGGGGCAGCGATCCTGGTGTGTGTCTTCCTGATCGAAGAGACACTGGTTAAGCTTTCGTGTATGGCCGTTGGTCTTATGGCGTTGAGCCTCGCTGTGGTACGCTCTATCAATACGAAGCACTCGCGGTGGCGAGTGCTCGCATCGACGCTCATCCCGGCAGTTTTGTTTATTGGAATCGCCTGGACGCATGTCCCATTACGAATCGCTTTCCGGATCTACCGCTCCGAGTTTGATCGCGTGGCCTCACAGATTGAATCAGGCACTCCTCCTTTAGTCCCATTCCGGATTGGACCGTTCAAGATTGAGATGGTTGGCCGTCGTCGGGATTCGGGCCCCCCCTACCTGGGCTCAAATCAAGATGAATGGGAAATCAATGGCTTTGTGAAGCATCCCGATGGTCACGGCTTTAATCTCTGGTCATGCATCAGACTGGATGATGTGTGGTCGTACATAGCAGAAGACTGATTGGTTACAGACTTTTTTTAATAACTGTATTTTTTCCCTGCTACACTGGGTCCGTACTCTCAAGAAACTCTTTTTAAATAGAGCCTGTTTCCGGGGATTTTGCCCAGGGTTTGGTTTTAGAGACGTTGCAGTGCAACGTCTTTACGGGCTTGTTTCGGAAGATGTTATCCCGGGGCGGTTTCAGAGACGTTGCACTGCAACGTCTCTCAGAACCAAACCCTTGCCCGGAGTGATGCCTCGGCAGGTTGTGTCCCGATTCCTTAAAATCGTTAATATGAATCGGGACTGAGCGGAGCGAGTTCCGAACGTTCTGCGGAGGCATTACTCCGGGCATGGTTTACATTCCGGGTTCATATACCTTTTACTAAGACGCGACCACGGGGGTTAGTTGCTCTATCATCCAATGTCCCTCTCAAGTATTTAAAGCCGGTCTGTGCGTAAAAAGCGACAACTAACTATGTTGACATAAATCGATTTAAGGTGTAGTATGGCCTTCATAAAACTGGTTCAACAGGAGTGTATTATGAATAAAAAATTGTTACTGATTTTGGCGAGCATCTCTCTTCTTTTTGCTGTTTCTGCCGCCCGGGCAATTGATACGGAAAAAATAATGACCGGAGAAACAGGGGAAATCAATCTTGGCGATTGTAAGTATTTTTGGGAATACCCCCCTAATTGTACTCCTATCTAATGGATTTGATACAAATCAAAATAGATATTCTTTGAAATTTGAAGCCAGGTAACCGGAAGGAGAAGACAATGGAAGGAAAAAACAGAAGCCCGGGACTCCTGGTTCCCTTTGAACCGGAAGACCTTGAAGAATTCAAAACATGGCTCATTCCGGAGGAGATACACCGGAACCTCTATATGCTCTATTATCCAATGAGCCTCTCAAGTATTCAAAACTGGTATGAAAAAGAAAAAGCAAATAACGCTCATATTTTTAAATATGCCGATAACGGCATTGCCATGACCGGCATTGGTCTTGTTCACAATATTCACCCAAAGAACCGCTGTGCTGAGATTTCCCTTATTGTAAACCCAAAACATCATGGCAAAGGATATAGTTTAATAATAGGAAAAGCGCTTTTACGATTTTCATTCGACACCCTTAACCTGCGAAAAATAATCTGTCACACCGGGGAATTCAACAAAGCTATTATCGCCAACGCGGAAAATATGAATTCCACCAGGGAAGGGGTATACCGGGAAGAATTTTATAGCGGGGGGAAATATTACGACATCTACCGGTACGCATTATTTGAGCACGAGTACCGGAACCTGCAAATTTGAAGCCGAAGGGTCGCGCCAAGATTTCCTTTTACCTGTGAGGCTCATCCCGGAACCGGCATACATCTTTCCGTCGGCAACGATTCGTATTATGGCGTTGTCATACGTCCCGGTAACACCACCGCTGAAATCAGGATTATCCAGGGCGATAAACATATAATCATGAGCTAATGGAGTTGTTTGAATACTTGCGTAAGAAATTGGTTCTTTTGTTGAGTAAATTACAAACGTGTCAAGTTCACCATCTTCGTCCGAATCAACCAGGGAACCACTGAAAAGTCCGCTGTTAAAAAACTCTTCGGTAAACCCGGCAGCGTATTCATAATCCGTAACCGGTTAGACGGTGGGAGAGCAGGCAACCCGTGCAGGCGGTATGCCCGGCGGTGCTTCTAACACGAGAATTATTTTGATGTATTTTTTTCTAATGGAAATTTCAAAAAACAACTTGTTCCATTGTTGCTTTCAATTTTGAAGCTGCCTTTTATTTGTTCAACTAACATATTCACAAGCATCAATCCCATAGAATCAATTGTTGAAATATCAAATGCATCAGGAAGACCTATGCCATTGTCTATAACTTCAATAGAGGCGCTTTGTTTTGTTTTTTTTAGAGAAAAGGAAATGGTTCCTTTTTTATTCCCGGGATAGGCGTATTTTGCGGAGTTTGTTAGTAGTTCCGTAACGATTATTCCTATGGGGATGGCAGTTTTTACCGGTACGGTTAGTGCGTCAAACATGGTATTGATAGTAAGCTTTTTCGAAATAATTGGCAAAGAAGAAGATAACAGCTCGAAGTATTCATGGATCTTTATTTCAGAAACGGAGTTAGATGAATAAAGCAGATCATACATGTTAGATACCGCCTTTATCCGCGCGGCGATATCCTCTAAGGTTAATTTTGTTTCTTCGGAGACGTCGGAATCTGCCGCAAGGTGTATCATACTGTATATCATGGAAAAGCTGTTTTTTGCCCGGTGCTGCAATTCCCTGAGCAGGATTTTGTTTTCCCGGAGACTGGTGTGAAGAGCGATTTCCCCTTTCTTGCGTTCGGTGACATCGAGTAATGATAAAACGAGGGATTGGACGCTGCCGGAGCTGTCCTTTATTGGAATGATACTCCAGTCCCAGTACGTTGTTCCCCGTTCCGGTTGATCCGGGTGTTCAAATGGCCTGGCTATGAAAATTTTTTTTTCCCCGGTTTTAACCACTCTCCCGAATATCGCTTCATTTTCCGCGTGCGGATAAAGGTCAAAATGGTTTTTGCCGGGAAAATCTTTCTGAGTCCTGTTCCCGGCATCGGCATAGGCTTTATTAACGGAGATGAAGTTGAATTCCCTGTCCATATATGCCAGCAGGATGTCGGTTGTTGACAGAATCGCTTCTTGAGCGTCCTGTGATTTTTTTAACTCTTCGTTGGCGAAGGCAATTTTTTCCTGATATTTTTTTATTCGTTGTCTTTCAATAAAGAGCTTAAGGGCCATCTTAATTGACGCGTCAAGGATAGATCTATCCGAATTTTTTGGAACATACCCATATGAGTCTATCTTTGTTGTTTTTTTTATAATTTCAGGTTCAGCCCGGTCCGACAAAAAAATTATTGGAATATTATATTTTTTTAATATTATTTCAGCGGCCTCTGCTCCGTCAATGCCCTTACCCAGGTAAATGTCCATAAGAATAAGGTTGATATCGTCATTCGTTTTGAACGTATCAATCGCTTCTTCACCGGTGCTGGCTGTTATTACACTATAACCAAATTGCTCAAGGTTTTTTTTTTCTGCCAGCCTAACAAGTGCTTCATCTTCAACAAGAAGAATTCTTTTTTGTTTATTTTCCAACATGAGCAATCTTAAACGCCGTTTTTGGTTTAATCAAGTGTTTTTTTCTGAAATTTCATATTTTATGTTTAGACCCTGTTTTCTTTATAATGATTTATTGTATTTACAGAGCGGCAGCCTTTGGTGTTATTCAGCTATATTCAAGAATCTCGATTTCATTATTCAACACCATCAGGCCATTCATGGCCAGGGCCTCCATTTCATCCTCTCCGGGATAGACAAAAACCGGCGCCAGCTTTTGGACCCGGTCAATTATTTTAGCAATAAAAGTCTTATCATGGGCAATCCCGCCGGTAATGATAATTCCCTCCACCTCTCCTTTCAGCACCGTATACTGTGCCCCTATATCCTTTGCCACCTGGTAACTCATTGCATCATATACTAACTCAGCCGCCTCATCCTTGTTTGCGGCTCTCTCTTCTACTTCCCTGGCATCGTTTGTCCCCAGGTATGCAGAATAGCCGCCCTTGCCGGTAATCATTTTTCGTATTTCTTCTTCCGTATATTTTCCGCTAAAACATGCCGCCGCAAGGTCACCCGCAGGCAGGGTACCGCTTCTTTCCGGCGAAAAAGGCCCTTCCCCGGAGAGAGTCTCATTCACATCAACAACTTTTCCCTTCCGGTGAGCGCCTATGGATATGCCGCCGCCCAGGTGTGCCACAATAAGGTTTATCTCTTCATATTTTTTTGATATACTCTTCGCGTGTTTTCGCGCTACCGCTTTCTGGTTCAGGGCATGAAAAACCGATTTTCTTTCAAATGCCGGGTGCCCTGTAATTCGCGCAACCGCGTCCATTTCATCCACCACTGGCGGGTCGGCGATATATGCTTTCGCGTTGGGCAGTTTTTTCGCAATATCATCGGCTATCAGTCCTCCCAGGTTACTGGCGTGCTGCGATCTATGGGCGCCTTTTATCAAATCTTCTTTCATGAGATCATTAACCGGGTAAACCCCAGACTGTATGGGTTTTAATAATCCGCCTCTCCCCACAATAATCCCAAAGGAATCCGTATCTATTCCCGCGTTTTCTAATTCCTTGAGGATCAATTTTTTTCTGAATTCATACTGGTCGATGATCTCTTTAAATTTGCTCAGTTCCTCCACGCTGTGTTTTATGTTTTTTAACAGGACAAGCTCTGTTCCCGCGTATACCGCAATCTTCGTGGAAGTAGAACCGGGATTTATTGCCAATATATTTTTTTCCTTCGTATCGTTCATATTTTTTCTCCTTCTTCTTTTTTAAGATATATCAACACTGGCAGCAAGGGCAATACTATTAAGCTTTATCTGTTCCGAATCGGCGCGTGAGGTTAAGATTATTGGAACGGAAGCGCCAATAATGATGCAGGCCGGTGAGGCTTTTGCGAAATAGACAAAGGATTTATAGAGGATATTGCCGGTCTCAAGATTATGACACAGAAAAATATCGGGGTCACCGGCAACTTCGTTTTCTATGCCTTTATACTCAGCGCTTTTTTTTGATATTGCGTTATCAAGGGAGAGGGGGCCGTCTATAATACAATCTTTTATTTGTCCCCGTTGTGCCATCATTGAGAGAGCGGCTGACTCAATTGTGGCCGGCATATTTTCCATAATCACCTCTACGGCCCCAAGTGCAGCCACTTTCGGAGTCTCAATGCCGAGCCGTTTCATGAACATAACAGCGTTCCTGATGATCGCTACTTTCATTCTTAGATCCGGAGCAATATTAATCGCCGCGTCAGTTAAAGCAAAAATTTTATGATAATTATTCATTTCCAAAAGACTCAAATGGGAAATAACATCACTCGTTCGAAGCCCGCTTTTACTACTCAATATGGGCCTCAAAAAAACGGAGGAATCCAGGTTGCCCTTCATTAAAATATCGCCCTCTCCCTCATGTATTTTTTGTACTGCCAGAGCCGCGGACTGCTCCATATCCTCTTCATTTATTATTTTCATGCCGCTAAGATCATAGCTATGCCGATTCGCGATCTTCTTGATCTTTTTTTCATTGCCGATCAAAACCGCGTCAATAATCCCTTTATCCCTGGCCATAACTACGGCATCAAGTACATGCTCATCCTGTGCTGCGGGTACAACCAGCGTTTTTTTATCATCCCGGTTTTCCAGGCTTTTATATATATCCGACATTTGTTGTATCATTGATTTCTCCATTATTCCTATTATTGTATTACTCGACCCGCTTACCCTTTTTGCGCATCCAGGTAGCAGCAAACACCCAGCGCAATATTATCCACTCTTGTCTGCTTCCGGTCCATTTTTGAAGTCAAAATTATAGGCACTGTGGCTCCCATAACCAGGGAGGCTGCCCTGGCACTGGCGAAAAACATAAATGATTGATATAAGACATTTGCCGATTCAATTCCGGGTGCAAGGAGAATATCCGCGTCTCCTGCCACCTCATTAATAATTTTTTTATGTATGGCGCTCTCTTTATTGATGGCATTATCGAATGCGAGAGGCCCGTCAACGATACAGTTCTTTATCTGGTTTCTCTGAGCCATTTTAGAAAGCAAGGCCGCGTCAATTGTGGTATTCATCGCCTGGTTGACCACCTCTACCGCTGCCAGCACCGCAACTTTGGGTGTCATAATACCCAGCCTTCTCATTAAAAAGACCGCGTTATTTATTATCTTCATCTTTGTCTTTATGTCGGGGGCAATGTTTATGAGCACATCGGTCACGGCAATGAGCTTGTGATAATTTTCTATTTCAAAAAGTGCGATAAGTGAAAGATGTCTTCCCTCGGTAATTCCCGATTTTTTATCACGCGCCATTTTTCCCAGAACCAGCGCCCCGTGTTGATTCTCCTCTCCATTCATGATAATATCGGCATCTCCATGACGGGCAAGTTTTACCGCTTTTTGCGCCGCGTCCTCATCAGTAGGCAGGTCAAGTATTTCCATACCAGACAGATCATAACCATTTTCACCGGCAATCCGGTCTATATCATTTTTTTTCCCCGTTAAAATGACATCCACAAGATCCTTTTCATGCGCGCTTAATACGGCCTCAAAAATATTCGTATCCTGTATCGCTGCCACCACCAGTCTCTTCTTTACGGTCTGTTTTGGAATATACGTATCTAAATTCGATAAACTCGTTAACATTGTTCCCTCCTTTCTTTCGATGAAATGCGATGAAATCAGAACAGAAATATTATACACCAGTGGAAGAAATAAATCAATACATTTACTTTTTTTTGTTGTTTTTATTGCCGGGATCTTTTGTAATTCAAGTTTGCGGGCTAATTCTATTATTTTCTTTGGTGCATCAAGGGCTTTTTTAAAATCGGAAATTTCAAGAGTATTGGCTTTTGCCTTAAAGACAAAGGATCTATAATCTAACTTTGCTGCTTCTTTATTGAAATCACCCTGGAATTTCTCCAGCTACGTGGTGCCCGTAAATAAACGGTTTGGAACCGTCGTAGTAGTCACACCAGGATTTTCCTTCTTCGTATTTACCCTCTAAATATCGGGAGCCTGACGTTGTTCCCGCGAGAACTTCTTCTTTTTGTTCTTGCGGTGTTTTGCCGGGCTCAAAAAAAGCGTGTACGATTATTGCCTCTTCTGTTTCATAATAATAGGGTAAGGAAGCAAGCCAGGAAACGAACTCATCATATTCGTCCGCGAACTGATACAAATATTCTGTTCATATTTGTTTAAAAAAGAGTATTATTGCTAAAAGTCAAGTTAAATTTTATTTGCAAATTTATTATAAAAGAAGCACAATGGTTCATATGAAGAGCAGGTTTTCATTTACCTTATATAATTCACCTTTTGAAGATTCCATACTGTATGCTCGTCAATTGAATGTGAAAGAGGATATTTTGTTTGATCTTGGCGATATTTCAAACGCTCCCTCATCTCATTTGCTCCGGGTAAAAAGGATCTTTATCAGCCATACGCACATGGATCATTTTTGCGGGTTCCATAATTTTTTCAGGACTGTTCTCAAATTAATGGGAAAAGAAATTGAGATATACGGCCCAACGAATATAATCGAAAATGTTTATGGCGCGCTCACGTCATATACCTGGAATCTCATAAAAGAGTTTGATATCACGTTCCTGGTAACGGAAGTGTCGGAGAAAGGGCTTAAAAAAGCAGCCCTCAAATCTCAACATGTTTTTGAGCCGGAAATTTTATCAACAACCCCCTTGAAAGATACGGTCATTGTGGATGATCCTTTTTATACAGTGAGGGTCGATTTTTTTGATCATAAAACCCCGGTGTTGGGATTTCGTCTGGATGAAAAGGATCAATACGCCGTAAACAAAAAGGCCCTTGAAGAAAATTGCCTTGAGTCGGGCTCCTGGATTGTTGAAGCCAAACAGCTCCTGCTTGAAGGAAAGCCCCTTGATTATACTGTGCTCACTAACAAGGGCGAGATCGCTATCGGTGAGATACAAAAAGAATTATTTCTTCCAAAGGAACCTGCTGCCTTTGCCTATTTAACCGATTTTGGTATGACAAAAGAAAACTTCAGCCGTGCCGTAGATCTGGCGCAAAACGTGTACACGCTCTATATTGAAAGTAATTTTTTACATAAAGATATTACCCTGGCAAAAGCTGCCGGTCATTTGACCGCGTACCAGGCCGGTATTATCGCAGGAAAGGCAAATGCCGAGCATATACGGCTTTTTCATTTTTCACAGAGATATTCTAAAATCGAACAGGTCCATGAGAATGTTTTTTATGAGGAAATGGAACAGGGAAGAAGTTATTTTGTTTCTAAAGGAGTACCGTATAAAATATGAAAAAAAAAGCAATAATGGCAGCATGGGAAGGTAAAACAACCCCTCACATTATTATAGAGGTAAACCAGAGATGTAATATTTCCTGTGAAGCCTGCTATAAAAACCTTAAAACCTATTCCAAATCTTTTGAGCAAATAAAAAAAGAAATAGATTTTGCGTTTTCACAGAGAAATCTTTCTTCCGTTACTCTCGCGGGAGGTGAGCCCTCACTACATCCCGAAATAAATAAAATAATCGCGTATTGTGTCCAAAAAGGAGCAGTTGTTAATATGCTGTCGAACGGCGTTAACCTGACAGATGACACTCTCGCCGCGTATAAAACCGCGGGCCTTTCAGTTATCCATGTTCATGTTGATTCACACCAAAACAGGCCTGACGCGCTGCGGAATAGTTCGGAAAAAGAGTTACACGCGATCCGTGAAGAAATAACCGGGAGAATAAAAAAACATGGAATGGTTCCCTGCATCAGTTTAACGCTCTATCAATCAACATTGCCTGAACTCCCGGATATTGTCGATTTTATATGTACTTCTGATTGTGTGATGGGGGCGCTTGTTACCCTGTATGCCGATTCTCATGGACTTTCCGAAAAATTTTCAAAAATTAAACCGGATCTTGCGGGTATTGTAGAGACCTCGAAATCCCTTCCGCATGAACAGGTAACGAATGAAGAAGTTGCGAAACTGTTGTTTGATAAATTTCAGCTGAGTTATGATTTCTATGTCGCTTCAAACAAAAGCGAGAGCAGAGCTCGATGGATAACCTATACGGTAATGTCTGTTTCCTTTCCAAACGGCAAATACCTCACGCTGCAGCCATCCAACGGATTTCTGAAGTTTATGAACGCGGATGAAAAACTATATCATGCTATTCATAAAAAATATCGATTCATGGCAGACACCGTGGAATTAAAAAAGTTTCATTATTACCTGTTTATTATATTTTCAGGACTCATGAGTTTTAGCGTGAAATATATTGCACAAGCAATGAAATTTTTCCTGGCATCACGAAAAAAGGGAGCAGCATTTACATTTAGTAATATCTATTTTCAACAGCTCGCTGCCATAACAGAAGACGGTACTATTGAGATGTGCAAATCATGCCCTGACGCGACAGTGCGCAATGGAATGATTATGCCCGTATGCATGGCGGATATATTAAGTCCAATAAGCGAAAATGAAAACAATTTCGTCAATGACGCGGTTTTGCAGCTGGGATTAACATTTAACGATGGTAACTAAAAAAATATTCTTGACAATATGATTTCGTTAAATTAATATCATTGAATGATAAGCAGCCTTATAGAGAAAATCCGGTATATAATTCTTTTATTTACAAAAGGAATAGAACACAAAAAAAACATATTAAGAATGACAAATGTTCGTTTTTTTTGTAGTACAAATAAGATACTTGGGTGGATTGACGGGCATCCAAGTTATGGGATTTTAACTCCTCCTGTTTTTAGTAAACCTTCCGCCTACGCCTTAACCTCTAAAATTATGAGTTTGTATCAATGGCGCCCTCTCCCGGAAATGGTCAACCTGGCAATAACCGACAAATGCGCCTGCGACTGCGAATACTGCAGTTTTCGATCAATGGCAAAAGAAAAAAAGAGACTTGGTTTGCGGGAATGGAAAGAGGTAATAGATCAAATTCAAGAACTGGGCGCGTCAACGATTTCACTGACCGGGGGAGAACCCCTGGAAAATCCGGACATTCTTGAGATTGTAGACTATGTTAATAAAGATTTTAGCCAGGTAATTATGTTTACCAGCGGCTACCTGTTGGAAAAATACGCGAAGGACCTGAAAAAACGGGGATTAAATTCCGTTATCGTAAGCGTCAATAGTTCGGATAGTTCAATTCATGATTCATCAAAAAGATCACCGGGCTTATATGAAAAGGCAATCGCGGGGATTAAAGCCGCTAAAAAAGCGAAATTGCTCGTTGCCATGGCATCGGTGGTTTACAAAAAAGATCTGGAGACAGGACATATTCAAAATATTATTGAGCTGGGGAAAGAGTTAAAGGTCAACCAGGTTATCTTTTTTGATACCATTCCAACCGGGTATTATAGAGATGACCCTTCCGTAGTCTGGAACAAAGAAGAAACAAATAAGCTCATTGAGATCTGTTCGGAATACCACAGCAAGAAGAAATATCCGGGTGTGCTGCCCTATAGTTTTATTAATTCATCCCGCAGTATTGGCTGTTACGGCGGAACGATCTATTTTTATGTAAGTCCCTACGGTGATATATGCCCCTGTGATTTTTGCTCATTTTCAGTGGGCAATGTAAAAGATGAACCGCTCTATGCTTTATGGGATAAATTTGGCGAACATAAAGAGTTTCAAAAATCATCTCTGGCAGGCTGCAAAATGAAAAATAAAGAATTTCGAGAAAAATTTACGCCCAACTCAGGCTAAGCGAAACAATGTTGATAAATAAAACACAGTCCTATTGCTGTGACTGCCGGGAGTACCATGCTGCTGAGTTTGCCGCAGAGGACAATTCCGTATTTTTTAAGGTGCAATGCCCGCAAAAAGAAAAAAATATTTTAATATCAAAGCGCGCGGATATTTTTTTACGCCTGAGAAATAAAAGCTCTTTCGTGTACGACAGCAGTATTGTATCGCATTGTCCTCTTTTTAGCAGAGTTGAATTAACGGACAAATGCAATTTTCACTGCGCCTTATGTTATGTCGATTCAGCGCCGGAAAATAACTCCTTTATATCCATAGAAAAAATAAAAAAAATCTCTTCTTTTCTCAAGCATGAAAAACGCTTCGATGTCTCTTTAACCGGCGGGGAGCCAACCTTACATCCGGAATTATTCGATATTATTAAGATTTTTAAAAAATCAAAATTTAACGTAAGCATCGCCTCAAATGGGTATATACTTGCGGAAGACCCAACGTTCGCGTTAAAACTGAAACAGAGCGGTTTGGACAGGTGCTACATTCAGCTGGATACCTTAAAAAAAGATGTTCACCTGAAGATCCGGTCTAATGATTTTGTTGAAGAGAAAAAAAGAGCTTTACGGAACCTGGAGAGCGCGAAAGTAAGAACATCTACAATTTCCGTAATTATTAAAGACAATGTAAACGAGGTCGGAGATATTCTTAACCTGGTCAAAACCCTTGGCCCTTACTTCGGAGAAGCGGTTTTTCTAACAGCTATACTGGATACCGGAAGGTATACCCTGCCAAAAGACCTCTATGTTTCAAAAGAAGAAATTATTCAGTCACTCATAGACAACTCAGGCATCAACGGCATTGGCGTCGATAACTTTTGGCCCTTACCTAAATTCCTGCCGCTTAAGCTCAATACGCATCCCGATTGCGCTACAATTTTATATCTTTTGATAAAGAACAACAAAATAGAACTATTGGAAAATTATATCAACATTGAAAAATTTTATAAATTGTTAAGCAGGGAAAAAGCAGGCAGAAAATTATTTAAGGCTAAATTAAAAGGAATAAAAATTCTTGTCTCATGTATTCGAATAAAAAAAATAGCCGCGTTATTCCATGTTTTATTTTCTTATGTGACCAATAGGGGATCATGTTTTATCAATTACGTATTTATTGAAAGTTTTATGAGTAAATATTACCAGGACAAACAACGATTTAATTCTTGTGTTACGCATCATGTAATAGATGAAAATAAATCAGTTTCAGCTTGTATGTTCAACGAACATATTGATACCATACATCCAATTACACGCTATAAAATGCAGAAGGAGTTATTAAAATGAAGATTAAAGATTTTTACAATGATATTTTAGGAAGTGCGGGCTTGAGTATCCCGGTGGTACTCCGGGTAATGAGAAGTGCCGGTTTCACCAGAACATTGTCATTAGTCCTCAAGTTTGTCGTTTATGGGAGAGTCTTAAACGCCATCAGCAGACAGAAACATAAGGACGCCTTTATTCCAAAATCAATGGTCATTGAACCGACGTTTCGCTGCAATATACATTGTGCAGATTGTTACGCTCCCCATGACGACAGCCTTATGTCAACGGAGATGTTTGAGTCAATTATACTCCAGGCGAAAAAACTCGGTGTATACCGCTTTGTGTTAATGGGAGGAGAACCAACCCTTCCGGAGGTTATTGAAAACGTACTGCCGGTTATACAAAAACATAAGCACTGCGTTTTCACCTTTTGTACTAACTGTAAACAAATAAACCAGGAGTTTATTGATGGAATAAAAAAAGTTAAAAATATTATGTTTCTCTTGAGCATGGAAGGAACCAGGGAAGCCACAGAAAAACGGAGAGGGAAGGGGAGCTATGAGGCATACCTGGATACCGCAAAGCTGTTGAGAAAGAATAAAATGGCATTTGCCATGTCAATTACCCTGGAGCCCGATGTCTGGGAAGCCCAGATTGATGAAAAAATAATTGAGGATTTTGTTAATGCCGGCGGCGCGATTATTTATTCATATCCCCGTTTTAATAATACGAAACAAGAATTCTATGAACTGCCGCGGATAGATTTTCTTAAAAGAATTCAAACCTTATGTAAAAAATATTCAATCTATTGGGGAGACGGGCATTATGGCAAAATGAAAGCGTCAAAAGGGATTATTCCCCGCCATAACAACCAGGTATGCATTAATCCCCATGGAGTAGTTCGACCCTACCGTTTTTATTATACACCGGAATTTGAGAGTGTTGCTGAAAAACCATTGCTGGAAATTTTGTCGAACAAAGAATTGATTGAAACAAAACTGAAAGGCCGTATCAAAGCTAACGAATTACTTAAAAATGAAAAAGATCAACTCAATGATCTGGGTTTTAAAGTCTATGACTATACGTGGAGGATGTAAGGGGAAATATCTCCCCAATATCAAGAACTTTTAATGTACCATTAATCGTGTTTTTTTGGTCAAGATCGCGTAGAATTTTTATCGGTTCACCCATGGGTTCATTTGTCGCGTCAAAAGTACCGTAATGCATTGGTATAAAATATTTGCCTTTTAATTTGTTAAAGGCATCTACCGCTTCCGAAGGAGTCACATGGAAATATTTATTGATATATTGCGGCGCGTATGAATCTATAGACATCAAGCAGATGTCAATGTTGGGAAAATAATGATGTATCTCGTTAAAATGATTCGCGGAATATGCCATATCCCCTGCGAAAAAGACGCATCTCTTTTTCGTTTTAATTATAAAACTGCCCCAGAGAGATTGGTTCTGGTCAAAAAGAGATCTTTTGGAGAAATGTTTCGTTGGCATAAGATATATTTCAATATTTTCATCATTGGAGTTGTATTGTTGATACCAGCCTGCCTCTTGAATTGTTACCCTTTTATTAATTGATAGCACAGTCTTTCCCAGGCGAAGCGGGAGCAGCGCAAGAGTGTTTTTAAGATCGAGTCTTTTTAAAGAATCCGCGTCAAGATGGTCGAAATGGTTATGGGAGACTAAAAGGTAGTCGATGTTCTTGATATCCTCTATTACGCAGGGCAATTCCGGATGTCTTTTAACAAATGGCGGATGGGTGAGACAGGGGTCCGTAAGAATTGTCTTTCCCCCAATCCTGATGAAGAACGTCGCTTGTCCCAGCCATACGATCATATCTTCCGGGCTGTTAAAAAAGTTATTATTTTTAACGACCGCTAACGCGAATTGGTCTTTATCCTTTTCTTCTTGCTGAGGATTTTTTGATACCTTCCATTTAATTACTTCTAAAGATGAAAACGCACGTACCTCTTCTTCATTGATAAATCTATTATTAACAAGCGGATTTCCCGGGTAGTCTTTTTTAATCGTAACAAGATTGCTGTTCTTTTCATAGCGTATATTTTTATTTTTCATGTTCAAAGCTTACGAAACCCCTTTGAATAGTAAATAATAATAAAAAAACGGCATACTAAAAATAAGAGCGTCAAATACATCCCACATGCCGCCATGACCATACATTATTGAACCTGAATCTTTTTTTGAGGAGTCTCTTTTTACGGCAGACTCAATGAGGTCTCCCAGGTTTCCAAGGATGCTTAATACGATACCAAGTAGTATTGACTCAAGTAAACCGAATAGCTGTTTTCCGGAAACGCTGTTCATCACGTAAGCGGTTATGGTCATTGTAACGACACTAAAAAGAATGCCGGAAAAATATCCCTCCCATGACTTGTTTGGCGAAACAGGATAATTCGTCTTATGTTTTCCAAATAAAATACCTCCGATGTATGCGAAGATATCATTGGACATAATAACAATATGTAAGATGAGAATATAGTATGTACCATCATTAAAAGATTTCAGGAGAATTATATGGGAATAGAACATAACAATATATACCACCCCAAAAACTGTTGTGGAAAGAGAATGTATCCCATTTTGCAACGGCCTGGTAAAAAGCTGGAGTATGGCAATACCGCCAATAAATAGTACAAAAAGGAAGAGCGAAATTCTTCCGTCAAAGGTTGTACCAAAGGCATATAGATAGAATACGATATTTACAAGAATCGCAATAACCATACCCGCAAAGAAAAATGGTTTTTTCGTGTCATCAACGGAAACCATTCTGTAAAATTCATAAAGACTTGAAAGGGTAACAACCAATGACGCAAGAAGAATGAGAATAGAATTAAAGCTGCTGCTGATAAAACAAAAATAATATAGCGGCATTACTATCAAGCCGCTGAAAAGGCGTTTAATTGAATTAGCTGTTGTATCTTCCATATACTGTCCCTGTTTTACCCCGATTTGATACTGTCTACCAGCATATTGATCCGGTTAAAATAGTTTGCATTGCAGGTATCAAACCCTAAATCAAGGTATAGAATATTTAAAAGGGGATCTTTCTCTTTTAATTTATTTTCAATACCCTTTGCTGAAACCTGGTTCGCGATACAGCCAAAAGGCTGAAGACAAATAACATTATGAATATTTGCTTTTGAAAAATTGAGGATTTCCGCCGCGATTAGCCAGCCTTCTCCCGCTTGTTGAATTGGATTAATCACCGGGGAGAGTTCTTTTAAGTTATTCTTTAGATCATGGACCGGCCAATAATATTTGAAACCCTTGAGAAACCGGTCCGCTTTCGTAATATTTTTTTGGAGCTGCTTATACACCAGGGGAAAGACCAATGAATGGAGTTTGTTTATATGAATTAATTGTTCTTTTTGGTTTATCTTCTTATTTACCAGCATTTGCGGTAAAAAATAACTTGGAGAAGGAACAATGGGCTGTACTCCCCGGGAAGTTAACCATTCGAGAATATTTCTATTTGGCCACGCGCATAATTTTACGTATATTTCACCGACAATTCCTATTTTAGGGATAGTGTCATACTTTTTTTCTTCAATTGAATTAAAGTCTTCCACAGCCCGGGGGAGAAGACTGAGGGCTCCTTGTGCCAGTGATGTATTATCCGCTAAGGTGAAATACCGGTGAACCAATTCCTTTGCCTGGCCCGGGTTTTTCTCCCGTACTGCCATGGCATAATACATTGTTGTAAGGGCGTCACCAAAAAGTAATGTATTGTACATCGATAAAATAATTTTTCTTTTTCCAAATTTTACCGCCGGATTGTTATATTGCGTGTGCCCGCTTTGCTCGACTGAAAAAGCCAGGGGAGCTATTGGTACGTTTTCAAATCCGGACTTATGCAGTGCCCGTTCAATAAGCTCTTTATATGAACTGAGACGGCACTGGCCGCCGGTTTGACTGATCCCAACTGAAATTTCATTTGTGTTATATTTTCCGGACTTAAGGGCTTTGAGTATATCCCCAACAACCAGGATCGCCGGATAACATATATCATTATTTGAATACTTGATCCCCAATTCTTCTGATGTTTTGTCCGGCGGCGGTAATAATTCCGCGTCTACGCCAAACCGCTTGAGCAGAGAAGGAAGCATTGGTGAATGAAATGGAGACAACGAAGGTATTAATATTGTTTTCGTCTTTTTGCCGGAAAGGGGCCGGCTTGTAAGGGCAGTGCTTGTTTCATGGAACGCGTTATTGCCCAGGGATTCAACAAGAGTTCTAATCCGCAATGTTACGGAATCGGTGCTTTGCATTTCATCTACTTTAATGACCGTGAGCTTTTTTCCCGCTTCCCATAATATTTTCATAACCGCGTCAATGGCAATCGCGTCCGGACCGCATGAGAATGAATTGATGTATACCATTTCAATATTTTCATGAACTTTCGCAAAAAGTGCCGCTTTGTATAATCTGTTGGAAAAAGCCCATGATGATTGCGGCATTGTTGAAGAGACATCTTCACCAGGCGGCAAATAGTCGGCCAGGATAAAGTCAAAACCAAAACGGTTAATTATTTTCGGCAGGTTGACACTCACTAAAGGATCAATATGATAGGGCTTTCCCGCGAGAAGAATTAATGTCTTCTTCTCATCTTTTGCTTTTTTTACAATGGATGCTGTTTCGCGTTCCATCATTGTTTTAAACGCGGTTTGATTTTCAACAGCTTTTTGGAATGCCTTCTTAAACGCGGAATGAGAAATGCCGAGAGATTTAAAATAGAACCGGCATTTATTTTTTAACAGTTTGTTATCCTTGAAGGTAAAGGATGGTTTGTCCAGTGGAATATTGAAGTGAGAATAGGGATCAATGGAATTGTTGATGAGATCTGAATAACCGGTCACTATTGGGCAGTTATAGCTATTCTCTTCGTTCTGTTCAAGGGGTTCAAATTTTATTGCCGGAAAAAAGATCCGGTCTACTTTTTGTTCTATGAGATTGTATATATGCCCATGTACCAATTTCGCCGGAAAGCAAATACTATCGGACATGATACTTCCGGTCCCCTTTTGGTATTGCCGATAGGTGGATTCTGTTGACACAATAACTTCAAAACCGCAGTAGTGAAATAGCGTATGCCAAAAGGGAAAATTTTCATAGAATAAAAATGCTCGTGGGATTCCAATTCTTGCCTTTGGCTTGTTAACCCGCTTGTTTTCATACGTAAGGAATTGTTTTGTTTTATACGCGACGATGTTTTCATGAACCATATTGTTTTTTGAGTTATTCGAAAAATGCTTTTCACATCGATTCCCCGTGTAAAATATTTTTTTATTCGGGAATACTGATTTTAAAATCTGGCAGTTTTGTTCACACCCTGAGCATTGGATTCCGGTACTGGTGTTTTCTTCTGCGCTGTAATTAGAATATAATATATTTTTTTGAGCATCGTGTTGTTTTATTTGATTGAGATGCGTATTCCGCGCGTGGATTGCGGCGCCCAGGGCACCCATGTGTCCGCTGATGTCGGGACACAAAACTTTTTTTCCAATATATAATTCAAATGCCCGGTGAATTGCCGGGTTTAAAAATGTCCCCCCCTGTACAATAATAGAATCACCTAAATCATCTACATCCTTTATTTTTAATACTTTTTCAATTGAGTTTCTTGAAATAGAGTAGGCTAATCCTGCCGCGATATTGTCAACACTCTGTCCCTGGTGTAATTGTTCTTTTACTAATGAATTCATAAAAATAGTACATCGAGATCCTAATGAGCATGGGGCTTGGGCTAAGGAGGCCTTTTTTGAAAATTCTTCCAATGAATAACCGAATGATTCGGCAAAATTTTGAATAAAACTCCCGCACCCGGATGAGCAGGCCTCGTTTATTTCAATGTTTTTAATGGACCCGTTTTGAATGAAAATTGCTTTCATATCCTGGCCGCCAATATCCAGAATAAAACTGGGGTTGTTAACAATGGTTTTAGAGGCTGTATAGTGCGCAAGAGGTTCAACAACACCGTGGCTAATGTCGAAAAAAGTTTTAACCAGTTCTTCACCGTAACCGGTAACGCTTGCTTCGGCAATATCAATTGACTTATTATGTTTTTTTAATTCCTTTTGGAAATATGAAAGGCCCTGCTCTACACTCTGTATATGGTTCCCGTTGTTAAATACATAGTACCGGTCGGCGATTTTTCCATCGTGATCCAATAAAACCATTTTCGTGCTTGTTGAACCGGAATCAATTCCCAGAAAAAGCTTTTTATCGTTCATTTGTTTTTTTGATATTTTTTCTGTTTTTATAAACCGGGTTTTTTCCCAGTGGTCCCGGTCTTCGCGGTTCTTAAAAAGTTTTTTCTCAGCTCCATTGCGTATCGCTGCTGTTCTCTTCTCTCCGTGAAGCTGGTCTATTAATACTTGCAGGGAGTGAGCTTTTTTTACGGTGTTATTTTTTAATGCCGCGCCCATTGCCGGAAAGAAGAGACCATAGTGGGAAGGTATTATATCCTCATGGCTCAGCTCTAAGCGCTTCATAAATATTTCCCGCAGCAAAGGGATATGATAAAAAGGGCCTCCTGAAAAAAGGACTTTTTTTGGAGTCCCCACCCCCCGGATCAGGGTATTGCAAAACTGGATGGAGAGCGCGTCCATAACGGAAGCTATAATGTCGGGCTTTGAAATGTTTTTGCTTAATAAATTCTGTATATCACTTTTGGCAAATACGCCGCACCTGCTGGCGATTGGATATATCCTGGTACTCTGCTTTCCAAGATCATTGAGCGATTCACCGGGAACATCCAACAGCGCCGTTAGCTGGTCAAGAAACGCGCCGGTTCCTCCTGCGCAGCTTCCATTCATTCTAAAATCCAATGTTCCGTCTTGTTTGCGCATCAGCATCTTGGAGTCTTCCCCGCCAATATCAAGAAGCAGTTTCGCCGAAGGGTGGATTTTTTTCACGGCAGCGGCACAGGCAATTACTTCCTGGCAATATGGAATCGTATAGCGCATGGCATAGCCGTGACCAACTGAACCGGTCATGGAGAGCGATGTATCTTTTTTGAATTCTTTATTTAATTGTAATAAAATTTCTAATAATGATTCTCTTATTAATAAGTTATGTCTTTCGTAACTTGTATGGAGTACCGTATTACTTGAATTCATTACCACGGATTTTATTGTTGTTGATCCGATATCAATGCCAATTGTTATCATTATTATTTGCCGTCTAAATGGAGCTGGTTTTGATTCTTTATGTTTTTATGCAAAAACAGGTTAATGAACAATTGAATTAACTTTTGTTTTAACGGTGTTTTTTTGAATAGTATTCTTTTGAATATATTTTTATAGGAATAGAGGCTTTGATATGTTGACCAGAACGATTGCTTCAATTCCTCCTTGCTTAATCCATGCGGTTTAAATACAATATGAAACAAATTATAATTCGACAGATCCGTATCATCAATTTTATTTTCTGATATATATTTTTCGTAGAGGGGGGTGCCGGGGGGCGGCGTTAATATGTATAACAAGGGCGCTGTAACCTGGTTGGCAAGGCAAAAGTCATGTATCTTTTGAAGCTCTTCTTCTATGTTAAAATCAAATCCTATCATAAACATGGGGAACGTGTAAATATCGAGCGCGTGGAGTATCCGTATCCCTTTTTCATATAAACCAGGCTCATTTTTTTTATTAACCGATTCCAGGTTCTCTTTTGTCATTGATTCAAATCCAATCGTAACCGCGAATAATCCCGAACGCGCGGCCATTGTCATGAGTTCTTCATCGGCGATTGCCTGGGCGGTAATTTGACAGATCCATTTAATCCCTAATTTTTCCAGCTCCTTGAATAATGCGATGGCGTAATCCCGGTCCGCGCAGATGTTGTCATCCACAAACAGGATTCTATCTATATCCATTTTTTTTAGATATTGTATATCCCGTACTACCTGGTCTATTGGCCGTTTTTTAAAATCGCATTTCGACCATGCCGCCACATAACAGTATGAACAATTGTTGGGACATCCCCGGGTCGCTTCAACCGGGTAAATAAATCCATGATGTTTGGTGTCAATAAGATCATATCGCGGAAGGGGCAAATCCGCAATAGAAGAACGAAGGTTTTTATCGCCGTATTCTTTTTTTAATGTATTGTTTTCAATGTCACGCATAATCTGCGGCATTAATGATTCCGCTTCTCCTAAAACCACTGAATCCACATGGGGGGCAATTGTGGCAGATGTTTCATTCAGTGTTTTTCCCCCGGCAATAATACTGTTTGTCTCTGTTTTTAACGCGAGAGCTATTTCTTTTGTGCGGTCCAGGGCGCTTCCCATGACCGATATGAAAATCACATCATAATCATTTTTGTCCGGCAAGGGATGTACGGCGTCATTAATAATTGATACGGAATGTTTTTTATCAATGTATGCCGAGAGGAGCGGTAAGGTGATCCCATATATCCATGCTTTTGACCCCTGAGAGAGTTTCCCTTTTACCGGGTAATATGATGCGTGTATAAAACAAATATTCATACTTCTTCATCCATTAATGTTCTTTCGCCTGTTTTTTAATTTTGATACATAGAGAAAATCGGACTCATGAAAATAACATCGATATTTTTTTTTACGAAAATACTGCCATGCCAGGCGCATTCTTTTTGATATTTCATCTTCTGATATTTTTGGTTCTATTTTTTCCGCTTCAGTTCCGGGCTTCATGCTGTAGGCAAAAAGCTGTACCTCGTCAAAGGGGACTCTATTAACAAAGTCCAGGGTTTCATGCAGCTCCTTTTCTGTTTCCGATGGGAATCCCACCAGTACATGAGTGCTTATCCATAGAGAATCACAGGCTTGTTTTAATCGAATTATTGCTTCTTTAATTTTTTCAATGTCCGAATATCGCCCCATTCGTTCCAGTATATGCGGGTTACCCGACTGAACCGGAACAACAATACAGTTGATTTTTTTTCTGGCTATACTGGCAGCTATTTCATCAATATATTTTACCAGCCAGATGGGGTTTAATGAACTGATTAATATCGTATACTCCGCGTCAAAGCCCGTAATTGTGTCGAGCAATTGACCGATATTTGTATTATTATCGGTCCCATATGCTCCGGTGTCGTCGGCGGTAATAAAAAAATTGGTGTATCCTTTGTTGAGCCCGTTTTGAAATTCATCAATACAATCATTTAAGGGCTTGCTTTTGAGGCTGCCAATGGCCAGGGGCAGTGAACAATAGCTGCATTTCCCAAGACAGCCCTCAGATATTTTGATGTAATATGCTTTTTTTAAGCCGATCGCTTTAAGGTATACAAATGAATATTTTCCAAAAAGTTTTAAAAATAAAATTTTTAGCGTAAGGTTAAAAATGTTTCGTATGATTGGTATGCTTCTTATTATTTTGGCTTGTATATTATCATAGATACCATTTTCAAGTGTGGAAAACCTGTCTGTTGCGTCTTCCATTGTGTCAAAGCTGAATTTTTCATTGGGGAATATGGTATCGAGCTTATCCAGATCTTTTGTTGAAATCATCGAGCCCTGGTGAATTGCTTTAATTCGTTCTTTATCGATTCCCGGGCCGCATCCGCCGATTATTAGTTCCGCTTTATAATTTTGGTATTCTTTAATATATTGTAAACATGCTTCCGTGTTCTTTTCAATGATCCCGCAACTGAGAAAAAAAATAATATCCGCTTTTTCCGGTTTTGTTACGATTTCATAATTATTTTTTTTAAGAAAATTAGATATTTTTTGAGCGTCGATTTCCCTGCGCTCACAGGCATATTCAAAAATGTTTAAAAATACTTTCTTCTTCAATAAATTATCCCACCATCTGCCATCTGTTAATTCTATACCCGGAACAATAATTTGCAAGAAGATTTACTATAATTTAAAAAAAATACTTGATTATAGGAAATTTCATATTATGATATAGCCAAATAAATAAGGCGGTATTGCTATGAAGAGGCTGGTAATGACGTATCGGTCCAAACTTAATTTACCTGATTTTGCTGAAGGGTTAATCGTATCTCTATATGGAAGCACGCCTGAATGATGAATGGAAAAACGGTTCTTATTACCGGCAGCGGCGGAGGCATTGGTCTTGAAATGGCTCGATTTTTTTATACAGCAGGATGCAGTCTCGTTCTGGTAAGTCTTTTGCAGGAAGAGCTGGACGCGGCAAAAAGTGAATTCCCTGAATTGTTTCCGGAACAAAAAATTTTTATTATTCAAAAAGATCTCTCTCATAGGGGATCGGCAAAATATATTTACGATTATTGTGAATCGAATGACATTGAGGTTGATATATTAATAAACAATGCCGGTTTTGGTCTGTATGGAGAACACCTGGATATATCAACCGAAAAAATCTCGAATATGCTCATGCTGAATATTGTGACCGTTACGGAATTATGCCATTATTTTGGGAATAAATTCAAAGCAATGGGGCAGGGGGTGATTTTAAACACCTCGTCCACCGCGTCATTTCAACCAGTCCCTTTCCTGGCATCATACGCGGCATCAAAAGCCTATGTTTCAAGTTTTACCCATGCTCTTGCCAGGGAACTAAAACCCTATAAGGTGCGGGTATCCATGCTCTGTCCCGGTACAACAAAAACCGCGTTTTTAAAAACAGCAGGTATTGAAAAAACCGGCGATAAAACCTCGTTAGGTTCTATCGCGCATTTTTTTCAGGCAGAACCGGAACAGGTGGCAAGAACCGGCTTTAATGGATTGTTAAAAAACCGGCTGCGGATAATTCCCGGAATAGTTAATAAATTCCAATTTATACTTGTATCAATAATTCCTTCCGGGTTAATTACCTTCTTTGTGCACATGGTCTTTAAACGCGGATACACAAAAAAATAATTTTTGTATTAACTTTTCCCTAACGCATACAAAACTACTGCCCGTTGAAATTTTTCATTAAAATTTTTCGGCGTAAGCAAGTCCATTCTTTCCACATGCTTTTGGAATTTCTCCGGTACTCTCCCGAATAGTTTCGGCACAACACCAAAGAGGGTTCCAAACTTGTTATCTCTCATGTCTACAACGAAACTTTTTAAAGAAGTTGCCAGCTCATATTCTTCATCGGTTAAATCACTGCCGAATGGGAACACTTCATAAAATCCCTGGTCCTTGAATTCTTTTAAGAGGCCCGATATTTTTTCCGGATAATTGTTTTTGAATTCATGGGGAAGAATATAATCCGCAGATATCTTCTTATATTTTTTTGCTTCCGCCAGCAGCTTATCCTGAAAACGTGAATCGGCGATTTTAAGCATTTCTATGACGCATTCTTCATCGGAACAGCCCTGAAGGGCGGCAATGCCATATTCGGTAATGATGATATCGCGCAATTGCCGCGGCACAGAGCAGCCGCTGTATTCAAAAACGATATTAGACTGCACTTCCTTTCCTTCGCCCCGGGTGGCATTAAGCATCATTATGGATTTGGCATTATCCATGGCATTGGCCATAATAACAAAATCAAGCAATCCTCCAACACCGCTAATGACCTGCTGGTTCTTGATCGTTTCCGAAGCAACGGCGCCCGTAAGAGTGGCAACAAGACCAAAATTTATAAAACGGCCGTCTTTTCTTTGTTCCCGTTTCATTGCTTCATCGAAATCCAGGGTGTTGACGAATTTTACGTTTCTCAATGAGAATTGTTTTCTCTCTTCCATGGACATTTTTTCGAGCCGTTCATGCATCTGTTTGGGAGCGATCATGAGTGTGGCGTGGATTATTTCACCGCCCGTAAGGGTGGTGCCCAAAAATGTTTTAAACGACTCATCGCTCAGAGCTGTTTCAAGATCCGTAGAGACCCGGTCGTTTCCCAGGGTTAAAAAATCTTTACTGTAGCCTGCATCGCTTTTTAAAATCCCGTGTTTTACAAGATAGGCATGTTCGTTTTCTCTTAAGGGAGTTCCAATAGCACCGGCATCCCACAATTCTTTAAGCATGTTGATATTAATATCAGCGGTTATTTTTTTTTCATTGATTAGTTTTTGAATAAAATAATCATCATAAACTTTTCTTTTGATTATTCCCTCGTCGTATAAATCGAGAAATGAATCTACAAACATTTCGGAATCGCAAAAAAGCCCTTCACTGAAAGGAGTATGGCCGCCGTATGAATTGATGAGCGTGCTTTTTTCCGACAGGATCTTGCTGCTTTCAATAAGTTTTTTGTACATATCATTCTGCTTGTGACGCATGAAAATTCCGTTTGTTATGGCATCACCCAGGGAGCCGATTCCCAGCTGCAGGGTGCCGCCGTCCTTTACTAAAAGGCTGGCGTAAAAACCCATCATATGGTCGGTATCACTGATTGCTTCTTTGGGGGGACAAAAAGGCATCTGGTTAAACGCGTCGCCTTCGAAAATATAGTCATATGTTTCCGGGTCATAAATCATATCGCCCCAGAGGAACTGAACATTTTCATTCACTTCAGCGATAATGAGTTTTTCCGAATTTTTCTTTTCTTCAAGAGACCAGTTCACCAGGGCGGAAACCACATCCGCGTCACTGCCGCCGCTGATTACTTTTTTCCCGTCAATGACGGCAGAGGCTGCCATATGACTGCATATATTCATATCCTTGCTAATAATATCTCTTGGTGAATCGCTAAAACTGCCTGCAACATGCATTCGCTGAGCAGTGTCGTGCATAACAAATCCGCCGGGAGGAAGCATCCACTCATAGAGTTTGACATTTTTGGGAAGGCGGTTTTTTCTTAAGTCAAGAACATGTTCAAAATCCGGAGCGTCTTTAAATATGCGTGCCATCATAGGTTCCAGCAGTCTTTTCTGAAGGTCATTTTTTCCAACGGGCTTTTCCAGGGTAAGAGCACTGATGATAGTAAGATCAATTTCAGGGTCCGCTTTGGCACGTAAATAAAGAGCGTTCATTAAATTTACCGGCTTGCCAACGCCGCAGCCGATTCCGATGCATATTTTTTTATTTAAACGGGTGATTATTTCATCCAGACATTCTTCTATATTAGTGTGATAATTGGGCTTTTGATTGGTTTTGTCCATGTTATACTCCTGGTTGTAAAAACGGTATACCAAAAATATAACAAAAAATGTTTAAAAAGTCAATGGTATTCTATAAAATTTTAACTATTGTACTGGAGTCAAATTTTTTTTTTGGCAAATTTACCGGTTTATTCATACTTACTATAATAACATTAAAATAATATAAAAAAAGGAGAACTACATGATTCACATCAAAGACTTACCCAATGTGAGGGAGTTAAACACTACTGAAATGGCATCCATTGTGGGAGGCATTAATCCGCAGCCCGAGCCTCCGGGAATTGCTGCCGGCTTTATTTCACCAATCGTTCTTGTGGGCTTTACCCCGCAGCCCGAACCTCCGGGAATTGTTGCCTGGATTAAGTTATAGGCCTCGATATCTTTCGCCCCGGGAATTCTCCCGGGGTTTTCCACCAAAGATCATACCGGGCTCTGCGCCACCAATCCCGTAACCAGGAACACCACATCTACCGCGGCAGAGCCATCAAACCGCACCCGCTCTGCATAACGGGGCTTAAGCTCCTGGGGCATTGGCCGGTCGAGAAACACCAACGGAAGTTAAATACAACATTTTTAAGCGTATCAACACTGGTGGTTTGGTGCTTGAACCTGCCGAAATTCGTCATGCTCTGAACCAGGGTATTGCTGCTGATTTTGTCAAAGAACTTGCCGAATACGAAGAATTTTTGGAAGCCACTACCTGGTCCATTCCAACCGAACGTATGCTCGATAGAGACTTTATTGCACGTTTTATTGCGTTTTATCTTTCCCCGCCCAGTGAGTACAAGGGCAACCTTGAAGAATACCTGAATGCAGGCATGAGCGATTTAAAAAAATTGTCCGGAGAAGAATTGGACAACATACGAAGTGATTTTAAAGCTTCAATGGTAACGGCAAAAACAATTTTTGAAGAAAATGCATTCCGAAAGGTCTACAATCTTGAAGAGAGAAGAAAACCGTTAAACAAAGCTTTATTTGAAGTGTGGTCAGTATTACTCGCAAAGCTTACTAATGAAGAAAGAAATACCTTAATTCCAAAAAAAGATTTTCTATTTCAATCGTTTATAAATGAATTAAACAATGAAAATGAATTCCTGGAGAAGTCTATAAGCACCAGTACCGCCGATAAACAAAAGGTCATAACCCGCTTTAATTTAATTGAAGCTATAATCCAAA
>JAAENB010000932.1 GCA_024224995.1 bacterium
ATCTACGGGCCGGTGCGCGGGGAATTGCAAGGTCAAAGCAGGTTCCATGCTGGAGTTGAAAGCCCTGGGGGAGAAGTTTTCAGGGAAGTATTTTGTTACCAGTGTGAAGCATAAGTTTGTACCCCTCGTGGGGTTTGAGACTTTTTTCTTTGTGGAGAAGAATACTGGGGTGATGAAGACTTCGGGCGGGGCTGTTGTTGGCAGCGGCGCAGGTACCGGCCCGGTTGAGAAGAAGCAGGAGGAGCGGGGAACCATAAAAAAGAATCCTAATCTAAAGAATTTAAAGTGGCTCGATAAGGATGGGAAGGAAATAAGTGAAGCCATGATCGGTGATATGGTTACCATGCAGGCCGAAGTTGAGGAGATTGATGACGGGAAGTATGTGAAACTTACAATTTATGAAAAGGACTATGAGGGTGATAATGATTATATTAGAAGTAATACTGTCAAGATCAAGGACGGTAAAATTGAAAAGGAATTAAAGGTTCCCTATATTGAAGATACTGATGATGTAAACAGTAAACAGGAACTGGAGGAGAAAGGGTATACTACACCTGAGTTTATGTTTGTAATTAAGTATGAAGGGGCTACGGGGAAGAGCTGGCGTAGTCAAGTGCTGGAGATAAAGGACTGGATTGAAATAGAAGCGTGTGACAGTAATGGAAATCTGTTAAAAAATGTTAAGTATACAATAAAACTAGCTGATGGCAGTGAGAAAAAAGGAACTACAGACGCAAATGGAATTATTAAAATTGAAGGGATTCTTATCGGTATACATGATATTATTTTAGAAAAATATAAATTTTTGAGAAAAGATAAAAAATCAAGATAAATTTTCAATGAGGCTCGTATGTGTTTGGTTAAGAAAAAAAGAGATAGTTCATTTAGAAGTGGTGCTGTATATAAATTTTTTTTTGGTGATGCTGATGACAAAGCAGAATTGTTAAAAAAAATCGCGCATGGGACTGAAAAGGCAACTGAAAAAAAATTAGTCT
This sequence comes from bacterium, assembly GCA_024224995.1. The sequence continues at coordinate 996 of JAAENB010000932.1, forward strand.
TTGAATGCGGGTGTGAAATTGAAGCGTATACATACAGAAAAGGCAGTGTAGATGTAAAAGGAGTAAAATTAATAAAAAAAGTTGATGATAAAGTCAAAGAGACCATTGTCCTAAAAGGGCTTCAAGATTTTCGTGATTTTCTTGATGGGGCTACAAAAAACAGTGGGGATGATTATGGGAATTTTGATGAAAATGTTGATACCAAAGGGATTGATGAATTTTTAAAAGTTAACCGGGAATTTTTTGTTAAATATGTGAAAAAAGAGGCATTTGAGAAAGCAAAACTCATTGGAGTAACAGAGGTAGCCGGATTAGAAAAAGGCTTTGGACGATATAAGTATATTCCAATTAAGCAGCGGCTTGCTGAATTTCGGGAACAGCATGGATATGCACAAGGAAACGATAAAGAAAGGGGATTGGAGTGTTATGCTTCTTCATTAATAAATTGTATCATGAGCACAGGTCTTGTAAATCCTGCCATGGAACGAAAAGAATTTGAAAAGCGATACACATGGATACATGGTAAAGCACCTTCATCAAAAGATGGTGTTTGCTTTGCGAATAATCATAATACAAACATGACCTTACGAGGCAGAAGTGGAGTGCTATCTTTCAGGGAAATAAAACAAACAGTTTTACGATTCCAGGAGTCCGATTGGGCTAAGCTAATGGGGATGGATAAAACAAAGGCTAAGCTCAATGTTATTGATTTAGCCAGGATAAAAGTTCCGCATGGAAAAAAAAGGTATGAAATGATAAGGGATACATACCTTGATGAAGGTTGGCCTGTACAAATATCATCAGCTGAAGGATATTTTTATAGTACTTCAGCCCATTATGTCAGTGTTCAGGAAATTAATAAAAAGAATAAAATTTTTGTCGTTGAAAATGATTACAGAATAGATACAAAATATGTAAAACCAATTGACTCAATAAGAACTGATGATTTTAAAGAGAAATTAGTCAAATTTCTATTTACGATAACAGCTCAAGAGGTAAAATAAAAATGTATGGAAAATTGATTAAAAACATGAAAATAATCTTTATCTTTCCTATCCCATTATTTGTTTTATCATGCCTTTCATATACAAAATTATCACCTCCAATAAAAGTTGCCGGAACGCAATGGAAAGATAAATATCTTATAAAAAAAAATGAAAAGATAAAAACTATTCATTATAAATTAAATAAAAAAAACAGGTGGGTAAAAGATGATGATACTACAATCATATACAATAAAAAAGGCAAGATTATTCAAGTAATTGAATATTATGACATAACTTATAATTATGATGAAAAAGATAATATCATATTAATGAGTAAAAAATCAACTTATAATGGAGATGTATATCTTTTTAAATTTATCTATGATAAAAAAGGCAACATAATAGAAATTTTGAAGAAAGAAGAAAACAGCAAAGACAAATCAAAAGAAAAAGATTATCGTACGAAATATTTTTATACATATAATTTTTGGAATAATACAATTAACGAAAATAATAAAATATTATATACATTCGATAAAACAGGAAAAATGATAGAAGAAGCCCACTACAATACTGTAAGTCAATTTAACGATAATGAATATAATAAAAAATCTACTTTTTTTTATGATAAAAAGGGGAAGTTGATTAGAAAAAATGATTTTAGGCACAATCACTTACTTGAAATGAAAATACATAAATATTGGATTTACAATTACAATAAAGATGGGAAAATAATTGAAGAAAGTTGTTATACAAAAAGTAATTATTCTCATTTTGATAATTTATTAGAAACTAAAAATACCTGGACTTACAATGCCGAGGGCAATCCAGTTGAAATAAAAAATTATAGAATGCTAAGATATGGATATGGGTATATAAAATTGGAGACTCCCGAGCAATTTCCCGCAAGGGAAGATACAATTACTTACACATACTTGAAATATGATTCCCGTAGAAATTGGCTTGAAAGACATGAAGAAAAAAAAGAATCGGTTTTCGATGTAATCAAAGAGAAGAGAAGAATCACACGAAAGTCTCGGGAAAAGTATAAAACTGTTCGTGAAATTAAATATTACGAATAAGAATAAAATTTTTCTACCCTTGACATAGAGGGGGGTGGCAGGTTTGAGCCGGAATACGCACCAGAAAAAACATAATATTTTGGGTAAAGAATTAATGACATATAAAAAAAATATTCATCTTGTTTTTACTGTTAGCATTGTTCACCTGTTTTAATAAAAATGGTGTTATTGATTCAGTTTATAGTATTAATAAGTTTAAAAAGAACAATAAAAAACATCATGTAGATGTTCTTATTATTAATATGTCCGGTAAAGCGTTAACTAAATTTAATAATAGAAATGGTGAAATATTTTTCTCAACTTTATATGGAAAAAAATCGATGTCGTTAGCGGTACATTCAGGTGGAAAAATACTGATTCTATTTTTAAATTTAATGATACCCCTGTTATTGAAGTAAATGATTTTGAAGCAAGAGATCCTGAAGAGTGCGAATGTGATAATTAATTTTTTTAAAAAAACATGAAAATAATCTTTATCTTTCCTATCTATCCCTTTATTTGTTTTATCATGCCTTTCATATACAAAATTATCACCTCCAATAAAAATTTTTTGTAACGTTTCCCTGAAGCGAAACAAAACTGCTTAAAAAATACGGTGCTAGTGTCGAGCAAACAGCGCCACGTATACTACGTGGCACCGTTTTCCAGGCATAATTTATTCTATTAAACCCATTTCTCTTAAGTTAGCAGTAACGTTCTCTCCTTCAGTAGAACCGTTCTTATAAAAAACGGCCGGTTCACCAACAGGAGCGCTAATTGTATACCACTGTCCTGTAGTTTCACTGCCATAAACTTCCCCACTCCATAAGTGTACCCACTTACCTGCGGGAAGATATATACTCACCTGTGTTCCTTTTTTATCAAAGACAGGCGCAATCATAAACTCAGAACCAAGCATAAATTGCTTGTTTAAATCGTAGGTGTTATTGTCTTCGGGAAAGTGTAAAAACGGGTGTCTTACAATGGGGTAGCCTTTTTCATAAGCTTCCTGCATTAGAGTTTCTCTATATGAAGAAAGCGCCGCGTAAACTTTCGCGAAACGGGAAAATTGCGTGAGAGTATCTGCATCGGAATAGAACTGGTAATTTTTTTCAGGTTCATTTCCTTCGTGTGTTCTGTAGACAGCGCTAAAAGCGCTTGTTTCCGTCCATCTTAAGAATAAACTTTTTTCTCTTTGAAATATACTTGCACCGTTAATACTATAAGAAGTGTATCCGCCAATATCACTGTGGTTTAAACTAAGTCCGGAAAAACCACCGGAAACCAGGCCCTTAATGGCGCTCTGAAATCCGTCATGTTCATCCCAGGTTACCATCTGGTCACCTTCCCAGAACAGGGTGCAGTAGCCGGGGCTTTTTGTGTATCCAGCCCTGGAGAAAAATACAATCTCATCTTCCATCCCGGCTTCAGCAATAGCTTCTTTGTTAAGAAGAGCCCATTCCTCAGTGTATTTATTATGATAGGACGCGGCATCTCCGGATTCAATAACGGAGTCAAAAGGAAGAGCTTCACTAAAGTCGGCCATCCAGCCTGAAAATCCCAACGCGATCATATTGTCTTTAATAACATTTTTAAGCCAGGTGCGGGCATCTTCGTTAGAAAGATCAACCAGGGCGGAATCAAAACTGGTATTGGTAATTAAATAGGGATCGCCGGTTTCTGTTTTAACAAGATACCCGTTATCAATGGCTTCCTGGTAAAGGTTGCGTTCAAAAGAACCTTTTTCGGAAGGATCAACCAGGAAGGTATTGATATATCCCATAACCCTGATATCATCAACCAATAAGTCTGAGAGAAGCTGTTCCCATCCCGGGTAGGCATCTTCACTTCTGTCCAGTTCCCAATTCCACCATAATTGAGAACCAATGCTGGTTTTACGTTTTCCAACCCAATCCTGAAGCCAAAAAGCCGCGATAGGAGTATCGAAGTTTTTTAGCATTTCCAGCTTTTCATATACTTCATCTGTTCCTCCCTGGAGACCAATAACAGCGCCAGTATTCAACCATTCGGGAAGCGGCTTCATTCTGCCGGAGAACTCAGTATATTTTTCAATTAAATCAAGAGCTGAATTTCCTTGCAAAATTCGCCCAATCATTTTATTACTATGCAGTTTAATTGATACTTCATCATTTTTTTTCATATTAAATACAGCATATTCCGTAGTTTCCAAAAAAACCGATCTGTTCATTGAAGTGATATAATGCGGTATTGATATATATGATGTATAAGCATTGCCACCGCTGCCCGGTGAAACAAGATTCACAGCGCTGGTAATCGGCTCTCTGCCCCTGCCAACACCTCCTTCCTGTGAAAGAATCGGAACTTCGTGTCCCTTCAGGTTTAAATAAGTGAATTGTTCCCCAAATCCAAAAAACTTTTCTTCTTGCGATGAGCTAAAGATAAGAAAAACTTCATTGAAGCTGCTGTCTTCAACTTTCAGGTTAAACTGAAGATGGCCGTTACTTACCTGCTTAAATGTGATCGTATACTCAACTCTGTTGTTTCCATTTGCGTCTCCAAGCCGGCCCTTAAAAATAACTCCATTTGTATTGCTGTAAATAGAATCAACAACCTGGTGTAAACACGATGTGTTTACCTCTTCATTTACAATAAAAGATCCCCTGTTTTCGGTAACTTCAATATCCGCCTTTTGCGCGCGTATAAAACTGGCGCCGGGCAGCGTACTCCATAAAGATCTTCCATTACTGCTTGTGTTTGTAATGTTAACAAAAGCACTGCCGGAAGTATCGTTATTCCATTCAACAGTAAAATCTCCCGTATAAAAAGATGAACTCTTGATATTTGAAATGATTTCCGGGTTTTCATCGTTACAACCCGAACTAATTAATAAACAGCAGACTACTCCCACTGCGGTCAATGACTTTAAAATAATGTTACCCATTATTTACCCCTCCAATTTTTAAAAAATATTAGGAAATATTTAAAAAACGGTATAGCAAATTCTTTTTGTTTTTACCGAATTTAAAATTCTCCAAACCTGGAACAAGTCAAACAGTAAGGGGGTAATTGTCAAGGAAAACATATAGAGAGTTAAAGACCGGAGAAAAGTATAAACCCTGATTGGATTATTCTGTGGTATCCGCGGAAACATACTTAATAAGCGTAACTTCGTTCCCTTTTTTATTATATACAACTTCATCCAGAATCCCCAGGCTGGTAATGATCCCTCTCCCATGAGTAAGGAATTCTTCGTTAATGTCGCTAATATCCTTCTTTAGTATTTTGTTATAATCAAAACCGGTTCCTTCATCCCGGATAATATATTGGACCCGGTTTTCGTTCAGGGAGAAGGTAATGAAAACCTTTTTCTTTCTTTTTTCAGGGTCCAATTGCCGTTTCCTGAGAAGTTCAAAAAAGGTATTAGTCTCCTTGGCCTGGCTCTTCTCTTCATAGGTTATTTCAAGGTTCCCATGTTCAATAGCGTTGATAATAAACTCACTTAAAGACATACGAATTAAACTAATATCAATACTGTCGAAATATTTTGGCAGGTCTTTCGTAAGCCGGAAAGCGATCTCATTAATAAGAGTAAGCCGGTTTTCCATTTCCAGGGTATAGTCAGCTTTGGTAACGAATTTAGACAAAGCGTCATCCATAAGGTCAGTGGCAAAACCGATCATGCCAACAAGAGAATCTTCCTGGAAAACAGGATCAAGTTTGAATTGCAGCAAGATCCCGTCGCCCAGGTTTTTATGAATACATAGGCCGGTGCAGAGCACATCGGAATTGCCGTCTACGAGAACCTTGTTGATATTTTCCTGGAAGGCGGCTTTGTTGATCTGGTTTATATCCGCAGGGTCATCAAAAATAATTTCCGTGATATCCTTACCGATAATATCTTTTTCGAAAAAGCCCAGCTTCCGGTTCATGTTTTTGTTGGCAGTAATAAACTTCCCGTTAATGTCCGTGGTAAAAATGATGTCTTTTGTTTTTTCTTCAACAAGTTCGCGGTATTTTTTTTCGGAATCAATGAAGCGTTCTTCAAGGGCCTTGACTTCGGAAAGGTCCATGGCAGTAGCCAGTATTCCTTGTATGGTCATGGTTTCCGAATCGAACCATAAGGAGCAATTTATTGAAATATGGAAAATAGTTCCATTGTTCTCAAAGCGGATCTCTTCATCATGAACAGTCACCCCTCTCAGCTGTTTGGCGCATTCCTCTTTTGTTATTTCTCCGGACTTCCACTTCTGTTTTATTTCACCTCCCCTGGTGTAGAGGTCAATAAACAGCTCCACCCCTTTTGGGTAATCTTCTTCGTATACAACATCTTTGGCAGAAAATTCACCCGCCTCCGGAGCATAGCCCCAGGTTTCCACGAATTTATTATTATATTCAATGATCCGGGCATTGGTGTCAATAAGCATGGAATATACAGGCAACAGTTTATACAGAACCCGGAATCGTTCTTCCGATTCAATTAAGCGGTTCTCAATTATTTTTTTGTCCGTTATATCTTTTACAAATCCTCTGAACCCGATGCATTTCTCGAACGCGTCGTATATGGGCAGCAGCGAAACTTCAACAAATCTTTTTTCATTGTCTTTCCTGGTAATTTCCAGGTTAAAGTCGTTTGTACTTTTTCCCATTTCGGTATTTCGACTGATCTGTTTAAGAATTCCCTGTGAGAATTCCTGGGTGGAATATTGTGCTAAATTGATTCCCATTAACTCACCCCGGCTGTAGCCCACAATACTGCAGAGTTCATCACTGAAAAAGGTCAGGTTCCCTTCGTGGTCCACTTCATAATATCCAACACCAACTCTTTCCAATATGGTTTTAAATTTGGACTCCATGAGGTTTGCTTCTGTTTTATCGATCGAGGTAATAAGGATGCCCTTAAATTTAAGGTCTTTTTTATCTACCAGCAAGTTCGCGTTAATAAGGACATCAAAAATATTGTCACGGGTTTTATTATATACCCGCATTTCTTCGTTCTTGATTCGAACCTGTAAGAGTTTTTGATAACATTCATCCCGGTAAACAGGATCATTTTCTACTTTTTCATAAGAGAATGTTTTTTTCAGCGTTTTTCCGTTATTGTAGAGTCCTATAAATAACTCAACAGCATGTTTGATATCATCCTGGTGGAGAAAATCATTAAAGTTGACTTTTCCCTCGTCTATGAAATAGCCGTATTTATTTCGGGCAATAGAATTTGCTTCAATGACATTCCCTTCGTTGTCGATGAGAAGTAATAATGCCGGGGAAATATTAAAGAGTGTTTTATACCGTTCTTCCGAGATGCGAAGAGCCTCTTCAGTGCGACGAAGCTTTGCTTTGTCAAAGGCGGTGCAATGAAACCCGGTAATAGTTCCTTCGTCATCGATAGTGCAGCACGCGTCAACTTCGCAGTATAGAACTTTCCCGTTCCAGGTGAGGAATTCTACGGGTTCTACGCCAAGGCTCATCTTTTTCGCGTTGGAAATGATCTCTTCAAGGTTTATTTGCCGCCTCGATTTTTCTTTTTTTATATATGCGAGAACTCGTTGAATAAGATCCTGGTATTTAGCTGCCATGCTTTCTACATCTTTGGGTATTATTATCTGGTCAAAAGTGGCGCCAATAAGATTATTGGGATCAGTGGTGATTTCCGAAGTTCGCTTCAGGAGCTGCCTGCACGCGTCATTTGCTTCTATGCAGACTCCATCGATATTTACCTTGAAAAGCAGGGCCGGGGAATGCAAAAAATAGTCACGGTAGCTTTTTTCAAGCGGAGCCCGCTGCTGTTTTTGAATTATATTCGTAAAGTGTTGTATGAATTTTTCAGAGCCAAGCCCCGTAATATCGCTATCAACAGTATCTTTTTTCGCGACCAGGATAAGGCCGGTTTCGGCGAGAGGGGCGCAGACATAGCCCGGTAAATCTATCATTAGATCCGGATCTCCGGATATTAATTTTTCCATTATGGTTTTCTCCGGAATGGAGATGGCTTTTAAAAAAGTATACCGGTCCTTATTATTACCTCTTTCTTTAAGAAGTATCCCAATCCCCGAAAGAGAAAAGATTTTTTTCAGGCCGCGGCAAACCTCTTCCAGGAACTCCTGTTGTTCTTTATGAGAGTTTTCCAGGAGCAGGTCCAGGGATTCAAATTGCTGTTGATAATAAGAATTATTATCGTTTATACCGTCTTTTTCGATCATTTTTCCCCAAAAATACCGGAAATTATACCTGTTAATGTTAATGCTTATTATTCAGATATTGTTCAGTAGATCAAGCACTATTTTTAGTGCAGATAGTTGACGATCCATGATTATTTTATTAGTTTAAAAGGATAGTCTCATAAAGCAATAAAACAATAAAAAACCGCCCCCATAGTCTCATCAAAATAATTATACAGGAGTTATAGTATGAAAAGATTTTTTTATGGAATGTTGATAATATTCCTCGCAGGAACTATTGGGTGCGGCACCGGGTTTGACGACAGCGGAGATCCCGGTCCGGATGATGAAACCGGAACCGAATCAATTTCCCGGACCAGGCAGATTGGGGGTGATAAAGACGATTCAGGTTTGGGAGCTGCTGTTGACTCTCTTGATAATATTTATATTACCGGGTATACCGGGAGTGACCTGTACGGGAATATACACCAGGGAGAAGGGGATATATTCCTGATCAAATTTAATTCTTCAGGTGAGCAGGTGTGGACCCGGATGCTGGGTTCTGCCGCTTATGATGGAGCTTATGATATCGCTATTGACAGTGAAGATAATATTTACCTTACCGGGTGGACATGCGGCAGCCTGGATGGGAATAATCATGAGGGTTCCTATGATGTTTCCCTGGCGAAATATAATACTGCCGGTGAAAAACTATGGACCCGGCAGTTAGGTTCAACAGCCGTGGATATAGCTCATGATGTGGTGATTGATAGTGCCGGTAATGTTTATATAGCCGGGTATACCAATGGTGGTCTGGACGGAAATACCGCCACAGGAGGTCATGACGCCTTCCTTGTTAAGTATACTTCTTCAGGGGAAAAAAAGTGGACTAAACAATTCGGCACAACAGGTGATGATGTTGCTCATAGTGTTGCTGTTAATTCAAGCGATACGGTTTTTGTTACCGGCTATACAGGGGGGAATCTTTATGGATCATATACCGGGGCGAATGGGGATATCTTCCTTGCAATGGTCAGCTCTGACGGTATTAGTGAGTATAGACAATGGGGGACCGGTGAAGCTGACATCGGATCTGGGCTTGCGGTTGACAGCAAGGACAATGTTTATATTTCCGGACATTCCGGAGGTAATTTAAACGGTGAAACTGTTGTGGGCAGTTCCGATACATTTCTTATGAAGTTCAATGTTAACCAGGTGCTGGAATGGACCAGTATGCTCGGCTCCACCAGCTCCGAAACTGTTAAAAGCCTGATCATTGATAGTAACGACAATATTTTGCTTGGCGGTTACACAGGCAATAGCCTTTCGGGAACTGATGATGCTTTTATACTAAAATATGATTCCGAGAGCAACGTCCTTCTTACTGAACAGTTCGGTTCAACAGAGAATGATTATTGTTATGATATTGCCCTGGACAGTTCAGGCACCGTATATGTCACCGGGTACACAAATGGCGGGAGCCTGGATGGGAATACTGCTCTGGGGGGACGTGATATTTTTCTTACGAGGTTTGCGGAAACCTGGTAAACCGGTTTCATAACGTGGGGGTTCGGCCCCTGCGAGGGGTTCGGCCCCTGCGAGGGATGCGGCCTGGGGTGTCAATTCTGATGTATTTTGGTGTATTGTAAAAAAAATTACACCCCCCATTTTTGTAATCAAGCACAGCGAGATTGTGAGACCGGAACGGGTTCCACCGAAGGAGTCAGCAGGTCACTGAGCGGAGCCGAAGTGTCCTCTGAGACCTGAAAAAACCAGCCCTTGCTGCGACTCTCCCCAGGAGCACCAGCTACATTCCGCTGCTCTTCTTCACAACCGAGCCCCTACGGAAACACCCGTAATAAGATTAAACTTATCCGCCGTAGTAATGATTCCGCTGGAAGCTTTAATATTGCTAAAGAGCGAACCAAAATGAACACCCAATATTAAGTGGTCTGCCAGGCAGAAGGAAAACCCCAGTTTCGCGGAAGCGATAATCCCGATATCCTGCCTGATAGAAGTCCCGCCCAGGAGCTCAACAAAAAAATAAGACCGGTTCCTGCCGGTAAAACCAATGTAAATCGCCGGACCTATCATCCCATATCCGTTTCTGAATCTAGAGTCAGTACCATTGTCGCCAATCTCAAAAAAATCATGATACCCGATTTCAGCAACCAGGCCCATGTCGAAGTTTCTCATATAGTCCATGCCCATGGAAAGTTTCAAATTGGCAAGATACCCTGTCCGTTCCACATTTTCCAGTTCATCGGTCCTGGTTTGAGGAATAATATACGTACCCTGAGCTTCCATCTGGAACCAGGGATTGATCTTAACATCATTAAAGATGATATCATAAATATAGAGAAAAGCATACCCAACCCAGATCAGGATAACAAAGATCCCCAGAACCAGGAACACCACCAGGGCGAATTCATTATCAATATTACCGCAGCCGCTGCCGATGTTGGAGCACCCGTCAGCAGAACGGGCGCCGGGCATACATGAACTGTCACTGGAATGGCTGCCGCCTCTAACTACGGGAGGATCCTTTAATGGGGCGGGATCTTTTTTGGGCGGAGTCTTTTTGCTATCATCCTTCTTATCGTTTTTTTTATCTTCTTTTTTTTCTTTTTTAGCGGGATCGTCTTTCGTTTCAATCTCAATGTCACTGGTACCCGGTTTTTCAATAGTTCTGCTCCCTTCTTGAGCCCGGACAGATTGCCCTATCAATAAAAAAACCATAAGAATAGAAAGAAATTTTGACATGCCTGGATACCTCTCTTTATGAGATACGGGATCCTCTATGGTATGTTAATAAACGGTGTTTGTCAAGAATAAGTTAATTGAGCAGCAGTTTAAATTATTAGGTTCTACAGCGCACCTAAAAAATAAACTACCCCCCCAACCCCTCGCAGGGGATTAGGTACGCGTAAGGGCACGGCGTGCCGTGCCCCTACGCGGTGTTTATCTGGGATTCCCCTCTGTGGTGTTGACCCGGGAGAAATCTCCGGGAAACCAACCCGTAAAGACGTTGCACGCAATGTCTCTCTTCCCGGAAACCAGGCTCTATTCAAAAAGAGTTTCTTAAGAGCAGCTGACCCCGCAGAGCGGGCTATATAAGGTATATCAACCCGGAATGTAAATTATGCCTACCGGGAGTAATACCTCTGCAGAACGTTCGGAACTCGCTCCGCTCAAACAGCCTCACAACCTGCCGAGGCATCACTCCCGGTAG
>JAAENB010000933.1 GCA_024224995.1 bacterium
AACATCATAAGATTAATCGCGGCAATCATTTTCTCGTCTTTCATTTCAGGCAGGTTGATCAAATCCGCCGGTTTTTTCTTACCCAGCGCAAGTTTTGTCTTTGCTAACTCCAGGAGCATTCCTCCTATACCGGGATTAGACGGTATGGGAACTCCTAACTGGTTTATCGCGTCCAGACCTACTTTTAACGCCATATCCCTGTTTTTCTGAGTTGCATGGAACCTGACTTTTATTGAATAGACTTTAGATTTATCCAGTATTGTTTTTGCATTATGCAATATCATGTTGAATATTTTTTCCGCTTCTTCAAAATTCGTAGCCAGGTACTCCGCTTCAGACAACTCCAGGTAGAGTAAAAAGGTGGTATCATAATCCGTTTTCCACGGATTTGGAGGCAGCAGCTCTACTCCGTTTCTCAAGAAATTCACGGACGAGTCATAAGCGGCAGACATTTTGGAAATCATCCCGGCTTTTATGTCGATATCAATTAATTGTTTTTTTTCTTCTTCATTGAGTAATTTTTTCGCTTTGTTTAACTGGTCGGCAATATTGAAAACAGCTGCGTCTGTATTCAAATTTTCCGGATCTTTCAATAGTGTTTCTCCAATTTTATAATGGAGCTGTACCTGGTCCTCTGCGCTGATCAATGAATATGCCGCTTCCTGAACTCTATCATGAGCAAATTTCATTATATCTGCTATTTTAATAATCATGCCTTCGTTGATTGCCGACTGCAAAATTTCTTCGATATCTGCTTTTGACTTTTCATGGCAGTTTGCCAGTAACTCATGAGAAAACGTTACCCCAATACAGCAGGCAGTTTTCATCACCCTCCAGGTTTCACTTTCAAGTCTTTCAATCTTCCCCGCCACCAGTTCCACAACATTGTCGGTAATATCGGCCTGCTGTATCCTGGCAATATCCCAGGTCCAGCGCGTCTTTTCCTGGGAATGGACAAATATAACCAGGTTATCATCAACAAGGGTTTTTAAAAATTGTTTTATAAAAAACGGGTTACCGCCTGTTTTTGAAGCAACCAGTTCGGTCAATTCCGTGGTTTCCGCGGAATCGCAATACAAGGAATCTGCTATCATCCGGTTTATATAATTTTCTCGAATTGGTCCAAGTTCTACCAGGTTCCATCTCAGCTCTTCTTTTTTTATAGCATCAAGAGTCAGCATAAACGGGTGGCCGCTATCCACTTCATTATCACGGTACGCGCCGATAAATAAAAAATATTTCAATTCGTTATCGGTTAACAATATCTGCAAGAGCTGCAGACTCGGGTTGTCGGCCCATTGCAGGTCATCAAGAAAGAGAACAAGGGGATGCTCCTGCTTCGCGAAGACCTTAATAAAACTCTGAAAAACCATATTAAACCTGTTTTGAGCTTCTTCCGGGGGCAGCTGTTCAACGTCCGGCTGCTTACCAATAATGGCCTCTACTTCATCGATAACATCTGTTATAACCTTCCCCATATTTCCAACAGCTTCCAGAATATCGTCCTTCCAGGCTTCCATCTTTACTTTTCTTTCAGTTAGCAGCTGTTTGAATAATTCTTTAAAACTCTGAATAATACCCGAATACGGTATATTTTTTTGATATTTGTCGAATTTTCCCGGTAAAAAATATCCTCGCTTCTCAACAATTGGCTTATGGACTTCATGAATAAGCGCCGACTTTCCAATACCGGGAAGACCGGCAAAAAGGATTATATCCTTTTTGCCGTTAGCGATATTGTTAAACGTCGAAATAAGATATTCTATTTCTTCCTTTCTGCCGTATAATTTTTCCGGGATCTGGAACTTATCCGAAATATCATTTTTTCCAATTTCAAAAGATCCAATAATTCCATTATTTTTGAACTCTTTATAACACTGATCCAGGTCGTCCTGCAAACCATAAGCGGTCTGGTACCTGTTTTCCGCGTTTTTTTGCATTAACGTCATAATGATGTCTGAAAGAACTTCCCAGATTTCATTATCCAGTTCATGGGGCGAGACCGCTTTCCGGGCAATATGTGAATGAACAAGCTCCATGGGATCATCCGATTCAAAGGGCAGTTTGCCCGTAAGCATTGAATAAAAAGTGACTCCCAGGGAATAAAAATCACTCCGGTAATCTATGGATCTGTTCATTCTTCCGGTCTGTTCCGGAGAGATATACGGCAGGGTTCCTTCTAACCTGTCGGGGTTTACGATTGCCAGGTTTTCTCTCGACAACCTTGTTGCAATATTAAAATCAATAATCTTTACCTGGTTTGTCTCAGGGTTCAATAAAATATTTGCCAGGTTTATATCCTTGTGTATAATATCTTTATTATGGATCTCCCCTAAAATTCCTGCGAGATCAATTGCTATTTGTAAGAATTCTTCAGTATCAAATCCTTTCCCATTAAGTAATTCTTTTATGGATTTTCCTCCGAAATCCTCCATAATAATTACCGGTCTGTTGTTATATTTTTCCAGGGCAAATGCCTGAATAATTCCGGGATTTCTTAAAATATTTAATATCTTATATTCATTATTTAAACTGGCGACTTCATCCTGTGATGGATACTCATTTTTTAATGTTTTAAAAATGACCTGTTTATTGTCTTTTTCTGAAATACCGCGATAAATTTCTGTTCTCCGGCTTTCATAAATTTTTTCAGTAACCTGGTATCCGGCAATTTCAATCATCTTTTGATCCCCTGTGAGATTGCATATATTCGACTATTTTAGCATGAAAATATATCATTTTACAAGATGATTTTTTAAAAAACAATAAAAATTGCTTATTGTTTATATAAAACAAAATAGATGAGGCCATTATTTAAATCCGGGAAGGTTGTTGTGTCTCTTATTGTGGATTTCAGGGTAAAATCCGGGGAAAAAAGGTCTATAATATCATCCTGGTTAAAAAACCATTCGTTGAGAAAGGAATATACGGAAAAACGGGGTTTGGTAATATCAGGGTCTTTTTCTTTTTTATACCATGAGCATATAATATAAATCGTTCCCTTTTTGGAAAGTTTTAAAACATTATTAATATATTGCTGCCTCAATTCCGGTTCAATACTATGAAAGCAGCCGCAGTCAACAATGAGATGGAACTTCTTTTGCGGAGAATCCAGTTCCCCGGTAATATTCCGGCGCATAAATATTTTATCACTGCCATATGTCTTTTTGCAATACTCAATCGCAACTTCAGCAAAATCTATACCCACATAATTAACAACCGGTATGCCGATATTATCATAGATCATGGAATTCCTTCCATTGCCGCAGCCTATGTCAATAACATCTATTTCCTGCCCGGGATAATCACGCAACAGCTCTTTTACCAGTTTCTCAATATTCATATCCGTCCCCGGTTTACTCCACGCCGGGTTGATATCTTTTGCGTAAATATAATCCCATAAAAAACCGGAATCCATAGTATACCTCTCTCTCTTAAGAAAGTTCCAGGTTCGAGGTTCGAAGTTTGAGGTTTGAGGTTTGAGGTTTTTTGCCAGGAAACAATTGCCTGGTATGAGTCTGAACCTGTTTGGACTTTCTTCCGTATTTTTCCCGGCCATCCGGTGTCTGAGCGGAGCCGAAGACCCGGGTTTCCTGTCTTAACACACTAAAAGTCTTGATATGGTACGCTGTTCTTCTTCTGTTAATTGAGTAAAAACCCGGTCGCAGAGATTGCATTTCCAGCAGTTAAAATTACAGTCTTCAATCTTTTCACGCCAGTTAGCAACCAGGTCGCCCAACTCTCTTTTCTCTTCAATATTATTCAGTAATGCTTCAAAATCGGGAAAAAACCCTTTTCCCGATGAATAATTTTTAATCGCTGCCATTGATTGATTGAAACTCTTCCCAACCAGGCGGCCAAACATTTTAAATACATCCACCACCTCAGCGACTTTTTCAAAATCTTCTTTATACGGAGGGGCAAAAGCCAATTTCAAAGCATTTCCGGGGTTTTCCGTATTACGTCTCTCCAGCAGGTCATACAGGCATATCGTAAAATGTGACGGGAATCCCAGTATCCCTTTTTTATGACCTGCCGCCAATGATGAATGCTCTTCCCTGAACGGGCAATATCCCCGGCAGGGCGTTTCATTGGCAAGAACAGAAAGATAGATATATTTACCGGTTTTCCGGTGAAAAGCCTGGCGCGCTTCATGAATCTCCCATAATACTGCCTGGTTCCGTAATAATACCCTGTCCAGGTTTATATAATCAAACCCGGCTTCGGCCGAGTTCCAGAATTCTCTTGCCGTGCGAAGCTTCCATAAAACAGTATTTTTGATACTGATACCGGGAAATTTATTCTTGAGATTCCCGGCAAAGGACCATGAGGAAAAAGGAATGGTAATGCTGCGAATTCCCATTTCATAAACCGGGGTAAAATTTTCTATAAAGCTCTCCAGGTTGGGATTTTCAGGTGAAACAAATATATTATTAAATGTCGCGGAAAGGGTTACCCCCGATTCTTCCTGGAGCGAGAGAATCTTTTCCAGGTCATTATAAATATTAAACCCCGTGGCATTGCCCTGCTGAATACCGCCAACCGCGTCTTCCGCGAAAGGCGCGAGCGGAAGAGTAAAGTAGATATCATAGACTAAATGAGCGTATTCTTTTAAGAATCCCTTAAATTCTTCAAACTGCTCTTCGTTAATACCGGCGTATAAGGGCATTGAAAACATTTTTTTATGTAAAGTATTCATAAACGAAACTCTATGCCATATATTTTATCCTGTCAAGAAGAAACAGGCTTCTTTGAGATACTGGTGATTTATTTAGTTGCTGCGCTCTCTGCGAGGGTGCAGCCTGTTGTGACAGTGACACCCTCGCGGGGTGCGACCCCGTCGAACGGGGAAAAATACGGAAGAAACTGTTTATATAAATGGATCGGTTTCTGCCAGGGGATTTAGCACGGGGCTTTGCTCTGTCTCCCGGGGTTAAAAACCCCGGGCTACATGACTACACCCCTCCGGGGTGTTTCTGGTATGGGACCGAACCGCCCGCAGGGCATTGATTGATCATTGGTTGAAGCTGACCCA
>JAAENB010000934.1 GCA_024224995.1 bacterium
AAATAGTACTGCGGGCTGCATCTGGCGTAGAAGTATGGGCTCTTTGGGTTGTGAGGACTGTTTGACCGGAGGGAGTTCCGCAGCAATCCAAAGAGCCCATACTTCTACGCCCGCGCACAAGCAAAAAGAGTTTCTTGAGAGGAGCATATGGACCGCAAGGTAATCGCGTATAAATCGGAAGAATATTATAAAACTGTAGAGTTAAGAGACCGGGTGCTCAGGAAACCCCTGGGACTTGTTTTTACCGAAGAGTTTTTGGCGCAGGACGCGGATGATTATCATTTGGGTTTATTCGAGAATGGGGAGCTTCTTGCGGTGCTGATTTTGCAGGTTGTAGACGCAAAAACCGTTAAAATGAGGCAGGTTGCAGTATCTCCCGAAAGGCAGGGGAGCGGGCTGGGGCGGGAAATCGTTGAATTTTCAGAGAGCTTTGCCGGGGGAAAGGGGTTTGAACGGGTAATACTGCATGCCCGGGAAACAGCCGTGCCGTTCTACCGGAGACTGGATTATCGCATTATTGGAGAAAAGTTTTTTGAAATAGGGCTTCCTCATTTTAAGATGGAGAAACCCCAGGTTTGTAAAATATAGCACAAGAACACCTCTTTATATCCCCCCTTCTTAGCCGTATTCACGGAATATCCCTGTGTATAATAAGCCTAATCCTTCTTTATAACAGAATCCTGTGCCGCAGTTCGGTTTTACGAAATATACCCTCCGTTTTTTTTGAAACAAAAACCGCTTGCCGTAGTCGTATGCCGTTACTGCCCACTGATTACCGGTAGGCATTAGCGACCAGCGTTAATCGTTAATCGTTAGTCGCTAACGAGCATCGTTCATCGGTGGCCTCTACCGGTTGGCGATGTTCGTTGGCTGCTACCGGTCAACGGTTGTCGGTGACCGCTAACGGTTTATGTTTCGGTCCGTGTCGGCCACGCGTCTTCAATGTATAATTTAATTAGCGCGGCATGAGACAGGGGCTTTTCCACGTTCTCCACGGACGGGTTCGTTTCATAGTCCAGGAATACCACATCTTTTGTGCGGTTTATTTCTTTTATCTCTTCTATAAGATGGCTCAGGCGGTTTTCAAGAACCCAGCGGTACGCGGGCAGATAAATATCGTAGCGGGCCTGTTTGTACGGGAGCAGCGCTGTACCTTCCGTGCCCGCGCGATGGCCCAGCACGGAGCCGAAGCGCCGCACGGTCCGTTTTATTCCCTTCATTGAAGTGACGGCAAATTTCGACGGGTCTACATCGGCCGATTCAAAGACCTTGAGCCCCTGCCAGATCCCTTCTACCGACATGCTGAAAACGCCCGGACTCATTGGAATGGGGATGTTTCCGTGAGGGTAGAACGGGCTGAATTGTACCCAGGGGTCGGGACCCCGGGACGTGACATCAATTATTGCGGCTTCTCCGTATCTTTTTTTGAGACTCTCGGGGTGCGTGTGTTTGCTTTTTATTACATATTTCATGGCAACCTGATATCGGCATTAATTTTTTTAGGCACTCTATTAAATGAAGATGTGTATGTCAATCCGGGTTTGTTCAGCTAATTCTTAAATTAACAATTGAGAGTTGACAATTGAGCATTTTTTAAAGGCAAGCCGGGACAAATCATCCCGGCTGCGGCTATGCGGCGATTAATCGAGCCCCAGGTAGGCGGGATTGGCCGCGTTTTTATCCATAGGACCGGTTGGTCCGTTTTCAAGGCGGCAAACCCCAATCTGGCTGATGCAGGCCTGTTCGGGGTTGCCCCAGCGGCCGGAATAGTTGAGCCAGGAAAGAGACCCGGTGTAGGTGCCGGCCGGCTGCCGCTGGAATACGGTGAGCCCGTCCCAGAGAACAGGATTAACCCACTTGCCCCGGTTATAGGGGTAGAACATCCAGTACACAATATCAATGATCTCGTCTCCCGGTTCCAGACCGTTCGTGCTGCTTGAAGGCGCGTTTTTTTGAATGATCATTGCGTACAGGGGAACCTGGTTGCTGTTGGGATTTTTACCGTAGAGAAATGCCTGGTTGGTACAGTTGGCGCAGCTGATGGCCGCTGTCAGGTAGTCGGTCCCGCCATTATTTTGCACGGTAGTATTGGCAAGATGATACTCTACATCGGAAGGGAAAAACTCTTCATTCGAATGCATATATACAATGGGAGCGAATTTACTTGCCAGGGCTTCCCAGTCCGCTGTTGAAGAGGGGACTGAAGCAAAGCCCATGCCTTCAATATAATTTTTGTTTAAAACAGAGAATTGTTCCGAACCCGCGCTGTGACTTTCCCTGGAAATAAAGGTGTTGGTGGGGAGTCCGTGCTCGTCACCGGTGAAAGGAACCGCTTCCCAGATCCCGGCATCATCATCGGCACCCGATCCGCTGTCGTCCCAGACCTTGCGGTTCGAGGCAGAACTCACGTATTCGGACTTAACACAGCGAATAAGATCGGTTGAAGGCGTTTCCGAATACGACCGGATCACCACATGACCCAGGCAGGTATACCCGGAAGGGGGAATTGGTTTCCAGAATTTAACATCGTGAGAACCGCCGGAGCCGGAATCGTCCCAGATCTTGACGTAATAAAGGGGCTTTGCCAGCACTCCGGCCTCCAGCTCTCTTACGGCAAAAACGTTTTTGGGCGTGATCCCGTGCGACCCCATGGCGATATCACCAAGAGAATAATAGGCCCCGTCTGCGTGATTATTCCGGGCCTGTTATACTGAGGCGAAGCCTGCCCACTCAAGTGAATAAACTCCTCCGCCAGGGCATACCAGTGGCATTTCGCAGCGGTGATATGAGCTCGGATCGAATAAGCCTCTATTTTAACAATACAAAGCTTGCCGTTCTTGGATCAGGTGATCCCCGGCTGCCTGCCAACAACCGGGAGATTGTTGTAGACTTGCCGGGTAATATTACGGCCCATAATGCCCTGTATATAGTCCTTGAAATGAAACGGTACTGGCGCAGTCACGGACTCAGGGAAATTCCGCGAATAGGGATTGCCGCCAATATGTATCACAACTATTACCGGGGGATTCTTGTATCATTTATATTCGTTATTATTGCCGTAATAATAAGCTTGTATTATATTGTCCGGGGGATAATTCATAGTACCGGGAGTTACAACCTTTATTTTGGGGTTTATTCTTTGTCAATAGCGCTGTTTCTTTCCTCAAATCTTGATATTAGAGAATTTTTTTTCGGAGATAACATTTTGCTGCGAAGCAGGATTGATCATATATCAGTTGAAACAGCCATTGCTTCTTTTATTCTCTTTATTGATCAATTTTTCAGAAACAGGATATCCCGGTTTACAAAGATCCTGGCTGTGATATTGACCGCGCGGTACAAGCGAAAGATGGCAGAAGAACCGCTCATTGCCGGGGTACCGGCGCCGGAGCTTCAACAGGAGGGGGCTGCCGCCCTTGACAGGGAATTTATCCGGTCGTTTTGTCTTACCCGCCGGGAGGAAGAGATACTGGGCCTTCTGATGAACGGGGCATCCCGGAAGGAGATTGCAGACGCGCTTGGAGTAACTCCCAAGACAGTGAAGAATCATATTTATAATATGTATCAAAAAATGGGTGTCCATTCCCACCGTGAGATCCTCGCGAAATTCAGCCGGTTTTCCTCCGGGGGGGCTTAAGAAAGTTCAAGGTTCGAGGTTCGATACTTCGGCTCCGCTCAGCACAAGAGTTCGAGGTTTTTTCTCCGAGGGTTAATTACCCGGAAAGAGATTGAACCGGTTTTGGACTTTCTTCCGTATTTTTTCCCTGCTTCGCAGGGGCGCGCACTCTTAGCAATCAAAGAATGCTGCTTGACAGTAATGGGTATTATTCATAGATAGAGTTTTATGAACAATATAACGGAACAGGAAGCTGTTGAACAGCAGGAGCAGTTGAGCAAACAGGTTATTACCAGCGATGAATTGCCTGAAGATTTGCGTATTGTGGCGGGTGTTGATGTGGCATACGAAAAAGACGGGGACCGGGTTGTTGGTGCTATTGTTACTTTTAACGCGCAAACCCTGGAAGAGCTGGAAACCGTTGTGGTAACCGACATTGTAAGCTTTCCCTATATCCCGGGCCTTTTCTCTTTCCGGGAGCTTCCTCCTTTGTTAAAGGCCATAGACCGGCTCGCAACGGCGCCGGATCTTATTGTCTGCGACGGGCAGGGCATATCCCATCCCCGCCGCTTTGGTATGGCAAGCCACCTGGGAGTGGTTACGGGGATTGCCACTATTGGGTGCGCGAAAAAGCGGCTCATTGGCGAGTATGAAAAACCGGGCGAAACAAGAGGGAGTTACTCTCCCCTTATTGATAATGGAGAAATAATCGGCCGTGCCCTCAGAACTCAGGATAATACAAAACCGCTCTTTGTTTCAGCAGGGCACAAGATTTCTCTTGAAACAGCCTGTGCCCATATTCTTGAATTATGCACCGAATTCAGACTTCCCGAAACCACCCGTGCCGCAGATCATGCCGTAAATATGAAGATGAAAGAGATTGTCGAAGGAGCTTGATTTACTAAGATTAGTTGACAGTTGACAGAGTTCCGGGAAGCAGTCTCTTTTATTCCCAATCCTTTTTCTAACCAGTTTCTTCCGTATTTTTCTCCGCCGGGGCGGGGTCAGCTGCTCTCAAGAAACTAAATTTTGATTGTGAGCGGGCCTGGAAGCATCCCTCTTCTAAATGCTGCGGAACTCGCTCTGCTCAAACAGTCCTCACATTTAGAAGAGGGATACTTCCAGGCCAGATG
>JAAENB010000935.1 GCA_024224995.1 bacterium
AAATAGTACTGCGGGCTGCATCTGGCGTAGAAGTATGGGCTCTTTGGGTTGTGAGGACTGTTTGACCGGAGGGAGTTCCGCAGCAATCCAAAGAGCCCATACTTCTACGCCCGCGCACAAGCAAAAAGAGTTTCTTGAGAGCAGCTGACCCGGCCGGGCAGGGAAAAATAGGTCAGAAACTGTGTCGATACCGGGGTCTGTTTCTGTACAGGTTCCGGATAAGATCCCCCGGCACCGCTTTCTTCTTCTACCGCTGCTTACCGTACTTTCCCCAAAAGCGTCTTAAGCGCCTGCATTTCAAAACCGTAAAGGCTCAGCTTAAAATTTCCCCGCTCTTCCGGAATATTTGACCGGTACAGCTCTTCGCCGGATTCCGGGTCCAGGGTGTTTTGTTTTAATTGCGGCATAATATGCCCTCCTAAAAATTAATTTTTTTCTTGACAATTCTTAGGTAGAGCTGGTTTAACTAAATTGTTTCTTATTGGGCTCTTCGAAAGAATTGTCCGGAAAAGCCTCATCCCTTGCAGGGGGTGGGGCTTTTCTTATAAGTGCATTACATCTGTTTGCGGAACGGATGTCAACTCAAATGTTTGAATTTAATGCTATCTGTCCATATTTTTCCTTGATTTTTTCCGATTAATGTTGTTATTTGGGATTGGATGTAGATATTAATCTATGTATGGCTTTGAGACAGATAAATCTAAAATGATTGTCAATAAATAACCAGGTATGAAATATGAAAATTGAACAAGTTTACACTTCTTTTGACCCCGGCTCTACTGAGATAGAATTCTATAATTCCAGGTTTGAGCATTGTGATTTTTCACAAGCGGATTTAAATCGGTATGAGTTTCATGATTGCTTATTCGACAATTGCAATTGTTCATTAATGATTGTTGATAATTGCGTATTAGATAATGTTGTTTTTAATGATTGCAAATTAACGGGGGTCAATTTTCGTGATGTAAATAATTTAATCTTCTCAGCAGCTTTTAATAATTGCATCCTTGATCTTGTGATATTTGAAAAAAACAATTTAAAATCTTCGGTATTTAATAAATGCTCAATTAAAGAAGCGAACTTTATTCAATCAAACCTGAAATCAGTGAAATTCCTTGAATGCGACCTTTATGATACTCTTTTTGAAAAATCAAATATTGAAGGTGCGGATTTTTCGACCTCGCTAAACTACTATATTGACCTTGATGACAATAAAGTTAAAGGCGCTCAATTCTCTTTTCCCGAAGCAGCCAACCTTCTTCTTAAGTATAAAATAAAAATAGTATAAATGAGCGTGCCTTCTGCCGTCTTAATTAAGCGTTACACCAATGTTTTCTTCGAAAACTTTAAATTTTTTAAAATTTTTAAAAAAAATTTGTGACGATTCCCCCAAAAATAACGCTTATATATAGCCCCCAAATATATCAGTAATTTATTATAATTACAAGATACAATCAAAAAAACCTTAAATGGAGGATCTTTATTATGATGAGCAAATTTAAAACAGCGCTTCTGTTTTTCTTTCTCACTTCAATCACTCTTGTTATGGGCTGTGAAGACTTCACACCTGACTTCCTTTCAGGATCAAGTCAGGACAC
>JAAENB010000936.1 GCA_024224995.1 bacterium
CCGAACCCGGAAAACGTCCCGGATCAGCCAAAAGGAATAAGACAGAAGAACTTGAAATTCATGAAACTGAAATAATCAGCCCCGCCTGTATTCCTGAAGGCAGCCAGTTTAAAGACTGTCAGGATTATGTAGTCCAGGATACCGTCATCCGAACACATAACACCCGATATCGTCTTGAGCGATGGCAGACGCCTGACGGAAGCTGTGTGATCGGAAAGCTGCCGGACGGAGTTTCAGGTCACTTCGGTCCGACGCTTATAAGTTATATCCTTTATCAGTATCACCATGCCCATGTTACCCAGCCTCTTATACCTGAGGCGTTGAGAGAGTTCGGAATCGACATGTCTTCGGGACAGCTCAGCCGGATAATAACTGAGGAAAAGGAACCGTTCCGCGAAGAGAAAAAGAAAATTCTTCTGACAGGACTCGGAGTTTCGGGACACATTAATGTGGATGATACCAAAGCGCGACACAACGGCAGAAACGGGTATTGCACACATATCGGGAATGAGTTTTTTGCGTGGTTTGAAAGCACTGAAAGCAAGAGCCGTATCAATCTTCTTGAACTGCTTTGCGCGGGCAGCATCAGTTACATCATTAATACAGATGCACTTGACTATATGGCAGATCAGGGACTTGCCCGGTTTCAGATCAGAAAACTTTCAGAACTGACCGGCACTTGTTTCGACAGTGAGGAAAAATGGAAACTCTGCCTTGATGCTTTGGAATCACCGGCGAAAGACATGTCCGTATTGCCACAGAAGGGGCATTGTTTGCAAATGTGATTGAAAACGGACTGGATCCTGACTTGGTTATTGTCAGTGATGATGCAGGTCAGTTCAATATTTTACTTCATGCTCTCTGTCGGATACATACAGAACGAAGTGTTGACAAACTGGTCGGTTTCAGCGAGGATCAGCAGCAGGCTCTTGAAAACAAACGATCTGAGATATGGGTTTTTATGCTGAAGGATTACAAAAAGTCTCCCTGTGAGGAAAAGAAAGAGGAACTGGAAAGACGTTTCGATGAAATCTTCAAAGGAGATACCTGTTTTGCGAGTCTGAATCAGTTACTGAAGAGAATTCACAATAACAAATCCGAACTCCTCCTGGTTCCTGACCGTCCTGACATACCTCTTCATAACAATCTGAGCGAAAATGACATTCGTGAGTATGTCAAAAAACGTAAAATCAGTGGTTCTGCAAGAAGCGAGGAAGGAAAACGCTGCCGGGACACATTTGCAAGTCTGAAAAAGACGTGTCGCAAACTGGGAATTTCGTTTTGGGAATTTTTGAAAGACCGGATAACGGGCAAAGCTGAAATTCCCTTTCTTTCCGAATTGGTACGACAGAAAGCTGCGGAATCTGTCCCGTAACTTTTTTCTTTTCTTCTTCAGATATAAAAAAAATCCGCAAAAAAATCCGAGGCTGTACACTTTGCTCAAATTTTATTACGGATTACGAAGAATATATTAAAATGTGGTCAAATTGGATGGGATGCCCTCCAGCATCAATAGAAGTAATAAAAGGATTAGCAAAATGAAGCCAAAAATTCATATCAAATTTCCAAACATTAACGTAGATATTGAAAATCAAATTGTAAATGCTCTAACTGATATTGGATTTGAGGTTAGATTTTCTTATACTAATAATGGAGGTTGTGATGAAATTGAGTTAGCTTTTCAAAAAAAAATGTCAAAAGATCCGATTCAAAGGATCATTTTTTTACTTGAAAAGATAAAAGATAATAAGACTATGTATTTTGGAACTGATTATAATATTATACATGTTGAGTATTACTTGCGAGGTGTAAAAAATGCCTGTAAATACTTAGGAGTTGATATAGATGATAATATTTATGATCAAGTTATCAAGGAACATGGTTGGAGTCAAATGTCGGCTTTACCTGTAAATGAAATGAAGGAAAAAGGTCTGACTAATTCTCAAATCGTTGATGAATTAATAAATAGGGTTGTTCCTAAATAAAGCCTGTTGATATTTTTATGAAAATGTGCAAATTATAATTACTGGTACCAGGCGCATTGAGAATATACTTTTGCACGAATTGTATGACTTCAATACTGGCAATACTAGTAATTTATGACGATACAGAAAAAAAGCTTGAAAATGTTTTTAAAAGATTCTATAATATCAGTTTAAGAATGTAAATGCAATAATTATAAAGGAGGTACGAATGGCCATATTATTCATGATAAGAGATGAACGTCAGTTCAAAGCGCTGACGGGACTGTCACGCGAGCAGTTTAAAAAACTCAGGGATTTTTTTGCCGGGGTTTACGAAGAAATACTTCAGAAAGCATATGAGGAAGCTGTCGGACGAGGTGAGCGAAAAAGAAAAAGAGGAGGAGGGCGCAAAGGCAGTCTGCCGACAGTCGATGAAAAACTCTTCTTCGTATTATACTATCTGAAGGTTTATCCGACTTTTGACGTGTTTGCAAGTGTATTCGGCATGTCACGTTCCAAAGCATGTGAAAATCTTCACAGACTTCTGCCGATTCTGCATGAGACTCTTTGCCGTATCGGAGTTGTCCCGAAGCGGCAGTTTGAAAGTGTCGAAGATCTGAGAAAAGTCTGCGGGGAAATTGACAATATCATTATCGACGCGGTTGAAAGGGCACATCGGAGACCCGGAGATACGGAGAAACAGTCTTCCATGTACAGCGGTAAGAAAAAAATGCATACCGTGAAGAATACCGTCATAAGTACCGCTGAAAAAGTTATACTGTTTGTCGGTCAGACATTCGAAGGACATAACCATGATTATAAGATCCTGAAAGAGGAATTATGTCCGGACAAACCGTGGTTCGAAGACATAGGGGTTTCAGCAGACTTGGGATATCAGGGAATTCAGAATGATTACAAAGGAGAGGATATCAGAATACCGCATAAAAAACCGAGAAAAAGCAAGGCTGATCCGAAACCCGAACTGAGCAGAGAACAAAAGGATGAGAATCGTGCGTTGGCCAAAATGAGAGTATTTGTCGAACATGCGATCGGAGGAATGAAACGTTATAATATTCTGAATCATCCGTTCAGAAATATAAAACATAATTTTGTCGATGACGTTATCTCGGTGTGTGCGGGTTTGTGGAACATGATACTTCCCGCATTTGATGAAGAACTGAAATATCCGGCATGTGTTCCGTGAGCAGTTTTCCGAATACGCCCGGGGGTTCCCCGATTTTTGTCATACGCTCAGAACTTGCGGAAAGGGTGAACCGGAAATGCACGTCAGCGGTTTTAATTCATTAAGACGACGTTACGTATGGAAAGGCGGAAGAAGTATCGGATGAAATTAAATGACGGTTTGTCAGAGAATCTTCCGGATTCCCCTCGGAGAATCCGATCATTTATCCCGAATGTTGCAGCGATCATATAAATTCAGGATCGGCCGGCGGCAGCGGAATGGCGAAAAATGCCTGTAATGGCTCATCCGACATGGATCTAAATGCGGGAATGCGTCGCAGCGAAACTTCTGACGATTTATCCGAACCAATTACTTACTTCTCACAACTGGCAGACACGCCCGTCAGCAATTTTTTATATACTGGCTAGTAATTAAAAGCAGATACTCTTGTTGCCACCCTGACTTTTATTACTAATAAATTCATATGGTTGAAAATAAAGTTATTTAGGAACAACTCTA
>JAAENB010000937.1 GCA_024224995.1 bacterium
AGGTCTTCCGTATGATAATTATGTCTTTATATTATTCGCATTCTCGGCTGTCAAGGTTTAGAACTACTCGAAAGTCTTTAGATTTTGAATTAGAATTTCTAATACAATTTTATATTTACTGAAAATATTCACCTTCAAGACGAAAGAAGCCCAGTTCGTCGCAGACTGCCTTCATCTTTGAAAGCAGAAAAGTTGCCCGTAACTCAGGGGTGGGGTGGTGGGGTGGAGTTCATCCATAGGTGTAAACTTAAGAATGTTGATTAAATACATAATCCCTTAATTTTAATATTAATATTCAGGTTTTTAACATTGATGTTTTTAACAGATGCAGGAACACTTTTTTCCGATGACATAAGCTTTTTAAGATTTATCCTGGACTACATAATCCTGACAGTCTTTAAACTGGCTGCCTTCAGGAATACAGGCGGGGCTGATTATTTCAGTTTCATGAATTTCAAGTTCTTCTGTCTTATTCCTTTTGGCTGATCCGGGACGTTTTCCGGGTTCGG
>JAAENB010000938.1 GCA_024224995.1 bacterium
CCCCCGGGCAATATCTTCGGAAACAGGCCCGTAGAGGCGTTGCACTGCAACGTCTCTGAAACCACCCCGGGTAAGATCCCCCGAAAAAGGCTCTATTCAAAAAGAGTTTCTTGAGAGTGCGGACCCCGTCGAACGGGGAAAACAGGTCAGAAACTTGATAGTATTGCGAGCTGCATCTGGCCTGGAAGTATCCACCCTCTTCCAAATGTGAGGACTGTTTGAGCGAAGAGGGGGGTAAAGGGGGGCGAAGCCCCCTTTACCCCCCCCTCTTCGCGGCGCGTTAGCGCCGCGTCTCCTGATTTTTAAGCTTTGCAAATAATTCTTGACTCTGTCATGGATTTTTAGTATTTTAGTGATAACTTTACAAGGAGCAATTTAAATAAATAAACTAAAAAAATTGTTGTGTTTTAATATATACTGTATCTCTTTATACAAAAATAACAAGGAAATCACATGAAAACCATTATAAATAAAAGAAGTCTGCTCATTTTGACAGCTGTACTAACCTTTAGCATGCTTTTTATAGTCAATGAAGAATCTTTTTCCCGTTCTTCTGTTAAATGGCATAGCTATAACCAGGGTATAAAGCTTGCCAAAAAGCAAAAAAAGCCTATTCTCATTGATTTTTACGCCGACTGGTGCTACTGGTGCAAAGTAATGGATAAGCAAACCTTTACTAATTCCGCGGTTATTAGAAAGCTAAGAAAGGACTATATTGCCATCAGGGTAAATACCGATCACCGGTCCAGATCGATCCGTTTTAAAAACCGTCTCATGACTCCGCAGCAGTTCTCAATGCAAATGGGAGTAAGCGGTCTGCCGACCCTGGTCTTTATGGACAAAAACGCGCAGCCCATTACCAAAATTCCCGGGTATGTTAAGGCCGATATGCTTCTGCCTGTACTGAACTACATAAAAAAGGGCTGTTATTTAAAAAATGTCACTTTTGAATCATATCTTGCCGGGAATACTAACTGCAGGAAAAGACGAAGATAAACTGTTAAAATATCCGTGGGAAAACAACCCATTCAATGGGAATTCCCATATATATTTCAATACAAAATTGATGAATACTGGTATTCTTTGACACGTTTGAATATATTTGCTGGTCCAATTCAATATTAGTATAAGAATAAAACACATTAATTCCAAGATTTACCGAGCAAATAGCCCCCTCACCGCCAACACCAACCTCAATAATATACCCGCTAATAGTGGTCTCAAAGTCCGTAGGAACAGTTCCTCCTACTGCCGCCTGGTATACTCGCTCCGAAGCAAAAGCAGTCAGCTTTCCGCCCCCAAAACGGCCATACAAAAAGAAGAGAGTAAACCCGCCAATAGCAGTATAATCACCATGTATATTTGTCGCCTCAACATATGGAGCATAGTGGATAACAGGTCCCACCATCCAGGCGCCATATTGAATAAGATCTCCTCCATAGTCGACCTCTTCCTTGTCACTATTCCGGATACTGATATTCTGAGTCAAATAATGAAACCGGTACCCGCCCCTGGCACCAAATTTCAAGGCATGAGCCTCATTTCCAAGAAGAATCGGTGAAAATGGAGCGAAATCGATCATTATTCCAAGCCCCATATCGGTATGGCTGGGATGGACATTGGTGGTTGTCCCATCTGAATCGGTTTCAGTAATATAAAATCTGTCCTTTTCAGCATTAATCATATTTCCATAAGGGTTGCCGTACATGAGCCCAAAATTAATATGCAGAATTGTATTTAAAAACTCTCCTGCACTTACCTGTAATGGAATGAATAAAACTAAAACCAGGATAAATATCTTTCTGAAAATTAGCATAACATGAGCAAGCCTGAATTTTTTCCCTATCATAAACCGTACAACACTTCAAATAACAAGTAAAGTCACAAATGTTCGATTTTTATTATTATTAATTTAATATTATCTATTTTAAAGATAACATTGAATATTTCAAGGAAAATATATTCTAGCCGACTAAAAAGTGGGGCAAAGATTACCGGCGCCGCATGACCATATACCTCGAAATTGCACGTTCCAATTTGTATACCTCTTCAGAATAGTCAAGCAGCTTGGGGTCTTTGTCTATATTTTTTTTCAGATTCTGCACCATTGTTTTTAGCAGCTGTAGATCCGGTTTCCTGTCTACCATCCTGCTTTCAACAACCTGGCGGATTAATTCAAAATTATACTTTCGCAGGTTAACCCTGAAAAAGAATTCAACTCCATATATGGCAAGAACCTTGTTCAGGGATTTACTGGAATTGAGGGAAGAAAAGTCACTATAGGAATCGGAGTCAACAGCTCTCTTGGTAACTTCGGTTGCTTCTTTGGGTTTCTCTTCCTCTTTCTCTTCCTCTTTTTTAATATCCTTGACCTGGTCTTCGAATTCGTCTTTATTCGCGTTCACCAACTCACTAAGCTTTTTTTCTTTCCACTCTTCCGTAAATTCACTAAATTCCTTCTGCAGCAGCTTCTCATATTCTCCCAGCATTATTGCCTTATTTCCAATATAGCCCATGGGTGTATTGTTCAGGGAACTCATATTAGGAAAAATCTCCCGGATTACCTGCTGCGGTCCCATTTTTACGTGCCGCTCCTCTTCATATAAAGCTGCAAGCAAATTCTCAAAATAATCCTTTAGCTTCTTTATGGTATAGAGATCTGCCTCCACAAAACCGTCAATCTTATCGGTATCATTATTTTTATCTTCTTTAGCTATCCCTATTATTAATATTTTATGGGCATCTTTTAAAAGAGCAATGATCTGGTCAAAAGCAGCTTTCTGGAGGCCATGGGACGCGATACACTCTTTAAATAAATCATCTGAGTGAGGAATGGAATCCTTATTCGCCGTCCTGTTCTTGAGCACTATTTTGTCATATACACTATCCACAACTTCTCTAAACATTACAAAATCCTGTTATTAATAGTTTAGGGGGTCAAATTATGCGTTGTTGTAGTATACCCACAATAACGCATAATATCCAACTAAAAAAACGGTATTTGCATAAAAAAAACACTGTTTTTCCCTCTTCGCAAAAATATCATTTAGTTAGAAAAAAATTATTTTGGTTGAAAAATTCCTCTTTATAATCTAATCTGTCAAAAAAATTTCTATTTTTTTGCACTAAACTGTATAAAGGAGTTGTTATTTGAAGCTTACAGGTTCGGAAATAATCATTGAATCTCTTGTAAAGGAAAACGTGGAATGCATGTTTGGTTACCCCGGCGGTGTGGTTATCCCAATATTCCACCATCTTTTTAATGCTCCTTTCAAGTTTGTTCTCAGTCGGCACGAACAGGGTGCAGTCCACGCGGCAGACGGGTATGCCCGTGCTTCCGGCAAGGTTGGGGTTGTCATTGCCACCTCCGGACCGGGTGCCACAAACCTGGTTACGGGTATTGCTACGGCCTATATGGATTCCGTCCCTCTTGTTGTGTTTACCGGCCAGGTTTCCAGGAATATGATCGGGAATGACGCTTTCCAGGAAGTTGACGTTACCGGTATTACCAGGCCCATTACCAAGTACAACTACCTTGTCCAGGATATCAAAGACCTTTCCACGATAATCAAAGAAGCTTTTCACATTGCCTCTACCGGCAGGCCAGGACCTGTTGTTATTGATGTCCCTGTTGATATTTCAAATTCCAGCCATAAATTCAGTTACCCTGATAATGTATCCATACGCGGTTATAAACCCGTGTATGAAGGACACCCGGGCCAGATTGAAAAAGCCTGCAAAATGATCGAATCTGCTAAAAAGCCGGTTATTTATGCCGGCGGCGGTGTGGTTATTTCAAACGCCTCGCAGGAACTGCGGGAATTCGTAAAAAAGACCGGCATTCCCATCACTACCACGCTTCTTGGCCTGGGAATATATCCCGAAACAGACCCTCTTGCCCTGGAAATGCTCGGTATGCACGGCACTTATTTCGCGAACTATGCTATGCACTCCTCTGACCTGGTTATCGCCATTGGCGCCAGGTTCGATGACAGGGTTACGGGAGATGTATCCAAATTTATCCCTGAAGCAAAAGTCATTCATATTGATATTGATCCCGCGTCGGTTAGTAAAAATATTATGGTTGATATTCCCATTGTTGGCGACTGCAAACATATTTTATGGGAAATCAATGCCATAATCAAGCCTCCGAAGATAGATACCTGGGTAAAAGAAATATCCCGGATTAAAAAAGAGCACCCTCTCAGTTACGAGGCCGGGAGCAAAAGTGTTGTTAAACCCCAGTATGTTATTGAAGAGATCTACAACCAGACCAAAGGAAAAGCGGTGATTTGCACTGAAGTGGGCCAGCACCAGATGTGGACTGCCCAATTCTATAAATTCACCGAACCCCGGACCTTCATCTCTTCCGGGGGGCTGGGTACTATGGGATACGGTTTCCCCGCTGCCATTGGGGCGCAGCTTGCCCGGCCAGACAGGCGGGTAATTGACATTGCCGGTGATGGCTCCATACAAATGAATATTCAGGAATTAATAGTTGCTGTTCAGCACAAACTTCCCATAATTATTGCCATAATTAACAATGGTTTCCTGGGAATGGTTCGCCAATGGCAGCAGCTCTTTTTCGATAAACGGTATTCTCATACCTGCATTGATTTTGCTCCCGATTTTGTTAAACTGGCTGAAGCTTACGGAGCTGTTGGAATAGGGGTCAACAAAAAAGAAGAAGTTATTCCGGCCATACAAAAAGCACTGAGCATTACCGATAAACCAATAATTATTGATTTTCATGTTGCCAGGGAAGAGAATGTATATCCAATGGTTCCTTCGGGAAAATCCGTAAACGAGACTATTATGAGGGAATTGGCATGAAGCAGTATGTTATCTCTGTCAAAGTTGAAAATAAATTTGGTGTTCTTGCCCGTGTGGCCGGGCTTTTTTCGGCCCGCGGCTATAATATTGACTCTTTAACCGTGAGCGGTACTCACGAAGAGAATATTTCCGTTATTACCCTTGTTGTTGAAGGTGATGACAGGATTATTGAGCAGGTTAAAAAGCAGCTGAATAAACTTATTGATGTTATTAAAGTTGCCGACCATACGGATATGCCCTCTGTTCAAAGAGAGCTGCTCCTCATCAAGGTTAATGCCCAGCCGGCAAAAAGAGCTGAGATTTACCAGCTCGGTGAAATTTTCAACGCCGACATCAGCAGTGTATCTCCCAAAAGCATCACCCTTGGAGTCAAAGGAGATACGGAACGAATAGACAACTTCATTGAGCTCTTACGCCCCTACGGCATCAAAGAACTCATGAGAACGGGACGCGTCTCGATTCTAAAAGAATAGGTCTCCGACTCCGCTCAGACACCGGTCGAAGGGACGGGTCATCGGTTTAGGAGAGACGTTATTATGAGACGTCAATAAGTCGCAAATTTTATTTGTGTGGTAAAATATATACAGCCTGGAAGCAGCAGCTCTTCGGGTTGTGAGGACTGTTTGAGCAAAGCGAGTTCCGCAGCAATCCGAAGAGCTGCTGTTTCCAGGCGATACAGATACCCAAAATTAAACCACACTGATAAACAAAATTGAAAAATAATTTAATTCGATATAAAAGGAGAATAAAAAAATGGCTAAGATCTATTATGAAAAAGACTGTAATTTCGATCTGTTAAAAAGTAAAAAAATTGCTATTATTGGTTACGGAAGCCAGGGACATGCCCATGCTTTAAACCTGAAAGAAAGCGGTGCGACAGTAACTGTGGCAGAGCTGAAAGGTACGCCAAACTACGAAAAGGCCCTGCAGGACGGCTGGGAACCTCTTTCCACTGATGACGCGGTAAAAAATGCCGATATAGTTATGATCCTGGTTCCTGATGAGTTCCAGGCGCAAGTATATAAAGAAAGCATTGCTCCAAATCTTAAAGAAGGCGCGTACATTGGATTTGGTCACGGGTTTAATATTCATTACGGACAAATCGTTCCCCGGAACGATATCAACGTATTTATGACTGCTCCCAAAGGACCGGGTCATCTTGTTAGAAGAACATACCAGGACGGAAAAGGTGTTCCCTGCCTTATCGCTGTTTACCAGGACGCTTCCGGGAATACAAAAGATATCGCTCTTGCATGGGCCTCCGGAGTCGGCGGCGCGCGATCCGGTGTTCTGGAAACTACCTTTAGAGAAGAGACCGAAACCGATCTCTTTGGCGAGCAGGCTGTTCTTTGCGGCGGTGTTACCGCTCTTATGCAGGCCGGTTTTGAAACCCTCACTGAAGCCGGATACGATCCCATGAATGCTTACTTTGAATGTGTTCACGAAGTGAAGCTTATTGTTGACCTTATTTATGAAGGCGGCTTTAAAACAATGAGAGATTCCATTTCCAACACTGCTGAGTATGGCGACTACATTACGGGGCCTAAAATTATTACTGATGAAACCAAAAAGACCATGAAAAAAGTCCTTTCCGACATTCAGGACGGGTCTTTTGCCAGAGATTTCATCCTGGAAAACCAGGCCAATAAGCCCTACATGACTGCTCAAAGAAGATTATCTGCCGAACATCCTGTTGAGACTGTTGGCAGCAAATTAAGAGACATGATGAGCTGGATTGTGAAAAAATAAAAAGCTGATCCTGCAGCGAGGGGTTTAACACCCCCTCGTTACTACCCCCTGAGAATGCTAATAATATGGAAAAATGGATAACAAAAAATAAAAAACAGGTATTTCATAAACGTATCTTTACGCTTAATGACCTGGAATGCTATCATCCCGGAAAATCGGTATCGCATAATTTTTTTATTCTTGATACCAATGACTGGATCAATGTGGTTGCTCTTACGGAAGAGGGACATTTTATTATGGTTAAACAGCACCGGCTGGGAACAGACTCCATTACCATTGAAACCCCGGGCGGTGTTATTGAAAGTGATGAATCTGCCCAAAATACAGCTCTCAGGGAATTACTGGAAGAAACCGGGTATGAGCCTGAGGAAATATTTTTACTTAAGAAACTATCGGCCAATCCGGCGATTATGAATAATTATATCCATTTTTATTTTGCTTCCGGGTGTAAAAAAAAGTCGGAACAAAACCTTGATCATGCCGAAGATATCGACATTGTCACTTTCCCCGCCGATGAAATTATCAGCATGATCAAGAAGGGTTCAATAGAACACTCTATTGTAATTACCGCTCTCAGCCTCTACTTTATGTCTGAGCACTGCGATTACCCTGTTAAGTTGTAAGGTAATCGGTAAAAGACTCTCAAGAAACTAGATTTTGCTTGTGCGCGGGCCTTGAAGTAGTATGGGCCAGATGCAGCTCGCAATATTATTTAGTTGCTGACGTTTTTAGGGAAACGTCATTTGCAGTTTTAATACACCCTTTTCAGGAGGTGAGGACTGTTTGAGCAACGCGAGTTCCGCAGCCGGATGAAAAGGGTGTATTAAAACTGCCCGCGTACCCCCAAAAAACGAGCACTTACTTCAGTTTCTGACGTATTTTCCCCGGCCGGGGCGGGGTCAGGTGCTCTCAAGAAACTAAAATTTAAAACCGGAGCTTCCTTCTTCATAACGAGGGGCTGGAAGCCCCACGCTATGAGAAATACCCATAGCCCTGGGAAACTAATTTATAAACAGAGCCTGTTCTCG
>JAAENB010000939.1 GCA_024224995.1 bacterium
CTTGTAAGCGGGCCTGGAAGTATCCCCCTCTTCTAAATGCTGCGGAACTCGCGTTGCTCAAACAGTCCTCACATTTAGAAGAGGGGGATACTTCCAGGCCAGATACAGCTCGTAATACTATTTTGTTTCTGATCTATTTTTTCCCGGCCATCCGGTGTCTGAGCGGAGCCGAAGACCCGGGCCAGTTACTTAACTAATTCTAAAAACGTATCGGCATTGCCGCTTTTTCCAAGGAGACCGGATATTTGCGAAAAAACAACCACCTCTACTTCAATAGAATTATGAACATATTCCATACATTTTTTACGAATAATTTCCGATAAATATTCAAAAAAATTGTTTTCTTCTATATAACTATCAATATAATCAAGGGCCTCTTCGCTTGTGCCGCAGTTCATAATATTTTTTACCGCGTCAATAGACCCGGAAAAAACCCCATACTGGGCGGCCAGTATTTCCATTCGCGCGTCCGATACTTTGCTATGCGTATTGAATATTCCTCCGGCAACTTTGACCAGTTTTCCAATATGGCCTATCAATACTATTTTTTCAACATTATAATAGACCGCCTGTTCAAGCATATAACCGATGTAGTTGCTCACCCGGACAATAGAACCGGGATCAACGTCCAGCTCGTTAAGTGCAAATGTTTCACCATAATTCCCCGGTACAAAAACAAGCGTTTTCTTTCCCTGCTCTTTTAAGATCGAAAGTTCAATAGACAACGATTCCTTAAGCGCTTCACTTGACATTGGTTCCACAATTCCCGTTGTCCCTAAAATAGAAATTCCGCCTTCTATTCCTAATTTTGGATTAAAAGTCTTTTTCGCGATTTCCTCTCCACCCGGGACCGAGAGCTCTATTTCCACTCCCGGGTTTTCGGGTTTTACTCTTTCCACTTCCCGCCGGATCATTTCCATTGGTACGGGATTAATCGCGGGATTACCGGGACTCACCTGGAGCCCCTTTTTCGTTACTACTCCAATCCCTTCCCCCGCTGTAATGAGAATTGTACCGCCTTCAGTTGGTTTTGCCCGGGCAAATATTTTTATACCATTTGTTATATCCGGATCATCTCCGGCATCTTTTGTGACAGAACATTCCGCGTATTCTTTCGTAATTTCAATATCATCAACCGGCAGTTCTAAGGGCCATCCTTTAGGGGTATCAATAACTACCGACACTATTCTACTCCCGTTAAAAAACATAGTTGCTGCGGCTTTCGCGGCAGCTGCGGCACAAGACCCCGTAGTATAGCCATATCGAAGCTGTTTTCCGTTTTTTATTATATGTTTATTAGACAGGTACATGATATATTTATTTAGATTTGATATAACAATGAATTAACTATGGCAACTGCGACGGTACTGCCGCCTTTGCGGCCATTCGTTACTATATACGGCACTCCTGCTTTTTTGATTTCTTCTTTTGATTCTTCTGCACCCACAAATCCAACAGGAACCGCCACCACCAGTTCGGGTTTAACCCGGCCACTGTCGATAATTTCTTTCAGGGTAAATAATGCCGTTGGCGCGTTGCCAATAACAAAAACCTTCGTATTTGTGTCTTTACAGGCCTTTTCCATTCCTACAACCGACCTGGTGACCCCTCTTTCCCGGGCCTCTTCTTTTACCGCGTTGTCCGAAACCAGTGAATAGACTTCACTATTAAATTCTTTTAATTTTCCTTTATTGATTCCCGCGCAAATCATATTCGTGTCGGCATATATTCCGCATCCCTTTTCAATCGCCTTTTTCCCCCTTTGAATTGCACCTTCGTGTATTTCCGTAATTTTCGCGTATTCAAAATCCGCGGTTGTATGAATTATTCTAATTATCGTTGGTTCGTTTTCTTTTATTATTTCATATTCAAGCTCACTTGAAATTATTTCAAAACTTTTCCGTTCTATTAACGCCGGATTTTTGATCATGTCATTTCCTCTCGCAAGAAACTTAATTTTGCTTGTGCGCGGGCCTTGAAGTAGTATGGGCTCTTTGGATTGCTCCGGAACTCGCTTTGCTCAAACAGTCCTCACAACCCAAAGAGCCCATACTACTTCAAGGCCAGATGCAGCTCGCAATGCTATTTAGTTTCTAGCCTATTTTTTTCCCGCTACACA
>JAAENB010000940.1 GCA_024224995.1 bacterium
CGAGCTGCATCTGGCCTGGAAGTAGTATGGGCTCTTTGGGTTGTGAGGACTGTTTGAGCGGAGCGAGTTCCGGAGCAATCCAAAGAGCCCATACTACTTCCAGGCCCGCGCACAAGCAAAATTTAGTTTCTTGAGAGAGGATTAAATAATGACTATTGCCCGAAAAAAAATCGGTCTTTTTTTGGCAGCCAGCACTGCCTGTATATTGTGCCTGGGGTTTTTCCTGTATCCGCGTGAGCCCCATGGAGATTTAAAAAAAGAAACCTTTTTGAACCTGAAAGAACTCAGGGTTAAAAAGAAAAAAGAAGTAACCGGGTATTTTAACAGTATTTACCGGATCGCGAAAAACGTCTCCGGGGACAAAACATTGCTGCGTTATTTTGAGATGCTGCAAACCTCGGGAAAAAATTCCGGCAACAGCCTTGAACTGAATATCGACCGGCATTATGTTGAGCGCTACAGCAATTTTTATGATATTCTTTTTATTGACCGGACCGGCTATGTTTTTCACTCTATAAAACAGGAATCCGATTATCATAGCAACCTGTTTAGCGGGAAACTTACCGGTACCAGGCTTGCTGAAAGCTTGCGGAAAAAAACAAACGATCAATTTATTGAATACGAGCCTTATTCTCCATCAGGAGAGGCTGCTGCCTTTTTTGTTGTTCCCGTCAATAAAAGCGGCACACATTCAGGCTGGTTTGTTCTCCAGTGTTCTATCAACAAACTGAATAAAATACTAACGGAAAACGGCAGGCCCGGCCGCACCGGAGAAATATACCTTGTTAATAACAAAAAACTGATGCTTTCGGAATCCCGTTTCATTGAAGACTCAACAATCTTAAAATTAAAAGTAGACACTCTGGCCGTTAAAGAAGCATTGAAAAACAAAAAAGGAGAACGGATCATCAAGGATTACCGCGGTACCAGGGTGTTCAGCTCCTACGAACAATTCGATATATTCGGCAGTTCATGGATAATTATCGCGGAAATTGATGAAAGTGAAGTTATTACGGAACTCTACAAAAAGTACCGGGCCTATTTCCGGGAAAAAATCCCGGTATATTTAAGCAGTTTGCCCCACAAACAGTATACCGGACCTGTAAACAGTCACAACACAACATATATCAACATGAATGAATACAAAAAAGCTCTTCCCGGCAGTAGATTGGGAACAAAGGGAATCAGCTCTTGCACTGGTGTTGCCATAGTATACCCTGAAAAATTCGGGTATCTTGTTCATCTTTCACCCACGGACAGCATGTACAGCTCAAACCCTTTTGTTAAAATTTTTCTTAAAGACAGGTATAGCGACTTCCTGGGTGAAATTACCGGGAGAATTATTCATTACAATGTGTATCAATCCGAACTGAACAGGCTCCGGTTTACGATGATCGCGCCTCACAAGAAAAGTTTTCATAATTTTGTCGATAGGCTGCTTGAAAAGGGAATCAATCTTTCAAACATACAATTTATGTATAATCCCCGGGCATCATCCGCCAACATGACGCTCCATATGGACTCAAACAAGATCCTGGTTGAATGGAATAATACCGGCATTCGCCTTATTGAAAGCTCATGGGATGTTGAAGACCTGGGAACCATTGTAAAAAAAATAATTAACTATAATGGTTAATTTCTCTTGAAATATTTCACTTTGTTTATATTCTATGTGAAATGCATACTGATGAGGAAATACTATGACAAAACATACTGTCTCTATTACCCGTTATAAAGAAAAATACGAATCAGTTAAAGAAGCAATAAGGCTTTCCAGCGCCTTTGGAGAATTGGAAAAGATCAAAGGAAACGCGAAGGTCTTTATTAAGCCGAATATTGTTGTATGGACCGAGAAAACCGTTTTTCCAAAATGGGGAGTAATAACAACATCCAGGGTGATAGAAGACATTGTTCTTGTTCTTAAAGAAATGGGGATTGATACGATTACCATTGGTGAAGGGATCACCACCCTGACCCCGAAAAATACGGAAGCCCCAAAACATGCCTATTCCACCCTGGGTTATGAAAAACTGAACCAGCGCTACGGTGTTCGGTTTCTCAATATATTTGAACGGCCCTTTGAGCAGGTTGATATTGGCAATAACACGCGCTTGAATATGAATTCGGACATTCTTAATGCCGATTTTGTCATCAATGTTCCCGTTCTAAAAACACACGCCCAGACCGTTGTGAGCCTGGGCATGAAAAACCTGAAAGGGGTATTGAACATTGCTTCTCGAAAAAAATGCCATTCAATAGAGACTGTACAGGACCTGGATTTTATGATATCACAGCTTCCCGGTCTTCTTCCGCCGTCGGCCACCATCATTGACGGTATTTACACCCTTGAAAAGGGACCCTCTCCCGACGGGAAGGCCAGGAGGTCGAATATTCTCATTGCCTCAGCCGACACCCTTGCCGCCGATATGGTTGGAGCACGGGTCCTTGGCTACGAGCCCGCGAATGTCCCCTATCTTGTACACGCGGCAAAGGATACGGGCAGACCAACAGACCTGTCCGATATTGACATACAGGGGGAACCCATCGAAGCGGTTGAATCCTTTCACCAATACGACTTTCCCTACAATGAAGCGGGAACCCTGCATGTTAAAATGGAAAAAATGGGGATCACCGGGCTCTCATACAAAAAATATGATAATACCATGTGTACCTATTGTTCAATTATCAACGGGGCCATTCTTACGGCCATCTCCTTTGCCTGGAAAGGGGAACCCTGGGACGATATTGAAGTTCTTACGGGCAAAAAAATGGAACCCACGCCGGGCATAAAAAAGACCATTCTCCTGGGGCAATGCATGTGCGCCCTGCATAAAGACAATCCTCAAATAAACGAAATGCTGCCCATTAAAGGATGTCCCCCCAGTCCCGAAGAAACAGTAAAAGTCTTTCACCAGGCAGGCATTCCAATAGAACCGGGCATTTTTCAAAATATTGAGATGGGTCTTGGATTTTTCATGCGAAAATATGTAGACAAACCGGAATTTGAAGAATCTTTCTTTGGTATAGAGTAGGTCTTCGGCTCCGCTCAGACACCGAGGAGGGAGAGAAATTATGTATAAAGCAACAAGACACGCGCGGATTGAGTTTTACCTAAAAGATAAAAGTGAGATAAAACATATTATCGACCGGGTACATATTATTTATAATGAGGTCGATTATTCCATTAACAATTTTCTGCGGACTTTTTTTAATGGCGATCCTTACAACCTTAAAGAGAACATCACCGGTGAAGATATTCTTAAGCTGATTAATGACTACGCGGAAAAGTTATACCCGGAAGAATATAAAAAGCTGGAAGTGGATACATCAATTCATACCGCGTTAAAGGGCGAAACCAACACCTGGCAGCGAAAACTCCTCTTTTTCCTGGGTAAATTCTTTAAGGTTAATGACACCTCAACCTGGGATATAGACATAAACGAAGGAATAATATCCTATGCGCCGGAAGAAGGACCATTGCAGAACTCCGTTCGCCAGGATCTGCTGAAGGAGAAAAAGGAGAGGTAATCGGTGGGCCCGAGGGCCTGGTGATCGGTGATCGGTTAAGAAG
This sequence comes from bacterium, assembly GCA_024224995.1. The sequence goes on from JAAENB010000940.1 coordinate 3,572, forward strand.
GGGAAGCAACTGTCTTAAACCGGCAGCGTTATGGTAAAGCTGCTTCCTTTACCCGGTTCACTTTCAATGGAGAGCATTCCCAGGTGAAGCTCTACCAGTTTCCTGACGATGGCCAGGCCAAGGCCGGTGCCTTCCGGTTTCCCCGCTTTCATGGTCTTGACCTGCTCAAAAGGATTCTGTATGGTATCCAGCCGTTCGGGTTCAATACCGCGTCCCTCATCCCATACAATAATAGAGACCACCCCATGGGACTCAAAGGCCCGGAGGCCTATTTTCTTTTCCGGTTCAGTAAATTTAATCGCGTTGGAAAGAAGATTATATACTGCCTGGCGCAGCCGGATCTCGTCGCCCCTGAATAATCCCAGGCCGGGAGAAAGATCCTCCTCAACAATGAGCCCCTTTGCATCGGCCCTGTTTCGCATCGATACCAGGAGAATTTCCAGCATTTTTTTAAGATCAAAGGGCTGCTTTTCAATAACCAGTTTATTCGACTCAATCCGTGAAATATCAAGAATATCATTTACCAGGGCAAGAAGATGCTCCCCGCTATTTAGAATATGCTCCACATATTCACGATGTTTCGGGGGCAGAGAATCACCCTTGCCAAGTAATATTTCGCTAAATCCCAGGATACCATTAAGAGGAGTTCTCAGTTCATGGCTCACATTGGTAAGAAAAGCGCTTTTTGCCCGGTTCGCGGATTCAGCTTCATCTTTTGAGGCAATCATATCAATTTCCATTCTTATACGATCCGTAATATCACGGGTTATTCCGCGAAAACCAATACCATTTCCCAGAGAGTCACGGATCAAGGATATGGATGAACCAATAAAACGTTTCTCTCCGTCTTTCCGGATGATCTCATACTCAAAAACATCTTTTGAAATTCCCGTTGTATAAACTTCATTAAAAGTCCGGAATACCTCTTTTATCATTCCCATTGTCATATACTGACGATTATTCATGCCCAGTAACTCATCCTCTGAGTATTGCATAACTTCAACCATCTTATTGTTAAAAAAGGTAAAATTACCTTTAAGATCAATCTCCCAGTATCCTTCTTCTATATTTTCAATAATATCCCGGTATTTTTCTTCACTCTCCCTGAGAGCCTTTTCTGTTTTAATACGTTCCGTAATATCACTGGCAATGCAAACAATCCCCATCTTCTCATTATCATCTTCCTGCTTCATCACTGAAACAGAAAAAAGAACCGGAATGCCCACCCCATCTTTTGAAATAAGTCTTTTTTCAGCGCTACCGGGATTACTCTCCTGAAAGATCACATCAATTCTTTTCTCTAACAGCTCCTGCCGGCTATAGCCAAGCAATTCCACAGCGGCATTGTTCACATATTTTATGATGCTCTCATGATCTACCAGGAATAAAGAATCGGACATTGCAGAAAGAATATTTTCCGCGGCTGTTGCCGGTTTTATTACAAATATGCGGAATCTCAGCATAGCATAGGCCACAACCAGGACCATTACTACTGAGGACAGGTTGCCCAGGTGAAAAACCCGGATATGAAACAGGGGAAGAATAATATCGGTAATCATGCCCATGGAAGCAGGAAAAACAAGTCCCACAGCAATTAAAACAGCCTGTATCTTTTCACGGCGGTTGCCTGTCTCCCGGTACAGGCGCAGGCATAAATACAGACCTGTTAAAAAAATACCCATCGTCCAGGCAACATAAAGTTCATAGAACTCTCCGGGATTAAAGACATATCCCCACCGGGAGAGTTCTATATTATTAATCATGAGATTGGTATTCCATAACAGGAAACTAAAAAAGACAGGAGGGGAATATATAAACAAATAGATGATCTTTTTCTTCAGGATGCCTGTTTTTTTATTTAAGATCAGCATAAAGTGAAGAAAAAAAGCGGGCATCAGGTTAAGCCCCGCTCCCCCGATCCGGATCCAGCTAAAAGCGGCATCGGCATTAACCGAATAATTCCCCATAAACTCACCAAAACACCAGGCAGCAAGACCCATGCAGAACAAGCTGAATGTCCGGTTAAGCGGGCTTTTCTCGTCTTTGGCAAAGATATAAATCCCTAAGAATGCATTCGCCAAAAATCCGATGAGAGACGGAATACTGTAGAGGTTCACAAATATATATCTCCATTGCAATTGCTATTGACCGGTTTTAATTTGAGAATTATACCATATTTTAACAGCTTCGTCAATAGCTCTGAGGTCTCATCTAATTTTTTTATTGACACTCTTTTCCATCTCTGTTTTTTGAGACCATAGTCGCATAGCCGGAGGAGAACAGGAATGTTAACAGATAAAAAGATAACCGAACTTGCAGAAATGCTTGAAAAGGGTGAAGTTTCATCCGTAGAAATAGCAAAAGCCTATATTGAAAGAATTGACACTATTAATGGCAAAATAAACGCCTATATTACCGTAGATAAAGATATTCTCCTTGAAGAGGCCAAAAAATCGGACGAAAGAAGAGCCGGTGGAGCAGCTCGTTCCCGGTACGATGGAATACCCATTGCCATAAAAGACAATATTAACACTGAAGGGTTACGAACCACCTGCGGATCAAAGATCCTGCATAATTATATATCACCCTATAATGCCGGCAGTTATGAGAACCTCAGGTCTCAAGGATTTCTCCCCCTGGGCAAAACAAATATGGATGAATTTGCCATGGGTTCAACAACGGAAAGCTCCCATTTTGGTGCTGCGAAAAATCCTTTTGACCCGGAAAAAGTTCCCGGCGGCAGCTCCGGTGGTTCTGCCGCTGCTGTGGCAGCCATGATGGCTCCGGGTTCCCTTGGCTCCGACACTGGCGGTTCAATCCGGCAGCCTGCTGCTTTTTGCGGTGTTGTGGGAATCAAGCCAACCTACGGGAGAGTATCCCGTTACGGCCTGGTTGCCTTTGCCTCATCGCTTGACCAGGTTGGAACCTTTGGCCGTAGTGTGGATGATGCCGCTCTTCTGCTTGCCGCAATATCGGGCTGGGACAAACGGGACAGCACCTCTATTGAAAAAGAGATCGATTTTACCCCGGAAGATTTGAATGATGATATTTCAGGAATGGTTATTGGTGTTCCTGATGAGTATTTTCAGGGAGTCTCCCCGGAAATTAAAGATACAATAGAAAAAAAGATACAGGATCTTGAAGCACAGGGAGCCAGGGTTGAAAAAATATCCCTTAAGTATACGGATTACGCTATCCCTGTATATTATATGATTGCCACTGCCGAAGCTTCATCAAACCTCGCGCGTTTTGATGGTATTCGATACGGGTACCGGCCTGAAGGAGTATCGGACCTCACGTCCTTATATGAAAAAACCAGGGAAGAGGGATTTGGCAAAGAGGTTAAAAGACGGATCATCCTGGGAACCTATGCCTTAAGCGCGGGATACTATGACGCCTATTATCTCCAGGCACTCAAAGGAAGAACTCTCATAATAGAAGATTTTAAAGATGCCTTTTCAAAGGTCGATGCCATTGTTAGCCCCGTAACCACGACCACGGCATTTAAAATGGGAGAGATGCTGAGTGATCCCCTCCAGATGTACATGTCCGACATCCTTACCATCTCCGCCAATCTCGCGGGCATACCGGGTATTTCCATTCCAGTCGGCAAAGACAGTTCGGGAATGCCTATTGGTCTCCAGGTAATGGGAAGTCATTTTCAGGAGAAAACAATTTTATCTTTAGCCAGGGCGGTTGAAAAAACCTGTGAACCCATTAAACCTGTTATTTAAAGTAATAACGCTCGTACTTCTCATGCTCGCGGGCCTGGGCGCGGTATCCTGCAATTCCTACAGTCCCATTCGGGTACATCAAAGGAGCCGGAACGTTCTTCCGGCCCTGAGTACTCCGGGCACTCAATACTCCAGGCGTTATTTTGCCCCGGTAGATGAATTATCCCTGTTTTCAAGCCCTCTTTCGGAAATAAACAACCAGGCCATTACTCTTGCTCTTGAAGGGCAATTCGCCCAGGCGGAACGCTTGCTTAAAGAGATCCTTAACGAAGAAAAAAACTCAGGAGCGGTTTATAATAACCTGGGTATTATTTATGAAGTCTTTAACCGCCACGACAAAGCCTTTTCCATGTATTCTACAGCCTGTCTGCTCAATCCCGACAATCAGTATTATAGAAAAAACTTTTTATTTTTTATCGACAAAAACGGCTCCGGAAAAAAAAGCACTATAGTTAAAAAGGAAGCAGAAGAAAAAGCAGAAGAAGCAAAAAAAGATGCTGAACATGAAGTTGATGAAGTTGAAGAGATAAAAAAAATTGAGAAGATTAAGGAGACTCCGGATGAAAAATAAGTTTATTAAAGCCCTTGTAATAAGCTTTTGTATCATCCCGCTCATTATGATACCGGGGCAAAAGGGATTATTTGCCGGTGATACGATGCCTGTTAAAGAGAAAGACATAGACCCCCTTGTTCCCCGGAAAATAGGAGGCACCTCTCTTTTTACCACCCTGGCCCTTGATATTTTACCCGGCGGCGGGCATTTTTACCGGGGTGATTACCCCTATGGTATTGGTTTTGCCCTTCTTAAAGCAGGCGGCGGCATGGCGATATATTTTTGCTATAACAATTTCAGTAATGCCCGGGATACGTATAACAATGACCGGTCCCTGGGCAACGAACGAAGTTACGACAGCGCGGCGCAGGGCATTGTTTTTGCCGTTATTGCCAATGTGATAATATACACCGCGTCGGCGATTATTAATTACAATGACGTTACCCGTATAAACGAACGGGCAATCCCTTCCTTCCAGGTGGCTTACTCCGTCTCTCATGAAAACCATGAGAACCGCTACTCCATACTATATACGTTTAAGCTGTAAATTTAAATCGCGCCTTCCAGGGATGACCGCAGTGAACGGGATACCACCCGGGCCAGCATCTCGCCGAATAGCACATGCTTGCCGCAATAGTCTATTTCCCTGCCTGTTCCGTTAAAAAAAGCGGTGGAATCGGTTCCGGTTCCCGTGGCGATCTCTCCGCTCAGGGGACTGCGTATATTCAATTCCTGTAATACGGCAGCTTTCGCCTCTGTTATGATCATAAGCGCTTCAACCAGTGCAGCGCCTGTTAAACGGGCATTGGTTCCGGCGACTATATTTATGGTTCCCTGCTGTTCCGGGACATTTCCAAAGAATTTCCAATCGGCCGGGTCTCCCGCGCGGCGCGCGTTTGAGACTCCTGCCGTAAGAAAGCACTCGATAATGACATCGTCATGTGAGCAGGTATTATGCCGGAAAGAGTTCATGGAAGCGGATGTCATCATGCCCACTGCTGTTCCTGTCCAGCCCTGTTCTTTCGCGTATTCCCTGAGAGATTCTTCAGGTTCGGGAAACCCGGATTTACTTCCCTTATAATTTTCCTCCACCCCCATATTAAAAATAGACCGGGCGCTGGAATACCCGCCATTGAGAATAGCGGAACTGAGAACCTCCACCGGAGAGTGGAACCGGAGGTGAAAATGATTATTTGTTTTTTCCCGGACAAGACCGGGGAGTGCTGCGTTAGTAATATTCATACTAAAAGGTATTCATACAGACCAATGAAATTGACAAGGATTTTTTTAATTATCTTGACTTCTTGAATTTTTTATGGTTAAATTAAGTATTATTTTTGTACTGCAACTTGTAATTCATGGAGGTGTTTACATGACTGGTATTAAAAACAAACGAACTTATATGCGAATTTGCATTTTTTCTCTAATCTTTTTTATCGCAGCGATTCTTTCTTTTTCCATATCATGCAAAAAGGACGATGGCGGACAAACGGATGTCCTGGAAGATACCATATCTCCCGATGACACTTTAACAGTGGTCTATTTTTCCGAAGATCCCCCGGCCATTAGCCCGGTTCACGCGTTTGATCCCGATTCATATTCGGTATTAAATTGTATTTTCGATACCCTGGTATATCTCGATTATGACGGGAACATCAAGCCGAGACTGGCTACCCGGTGGAAACTGCAAAACCCCACTACAATGAGAATGTGGCTCCGCAAAGGAGTCAAGTTCCATAACGGCGATCCCTTTGACGCCAAATCAGTAAAATATACCTTCGATAAACAGCTCGACCCCAGGACGAAATCTCCAACAGGCGCGGTTCTCAACAGTGTCAAAGAAGTAAAAATTATTGATGATTTTACGATTGATATTGTCACTCATTTTCCCGATGGTATGCTGCTCTATCGTTTTACCATGTTCAGCAGTATTATCCCTGACGGATTTATTGAAAAAAACGGAAAAAACAAACTGAATGAACACCCAATAGGTACGGGCCCGTATAAATTTGTTTCCTGGAATAAGGGAAAATCCATCCGCATGGAAAAAAACAGTGAATACTGGCTGGCTGGTGAGCCCAAAATGGATAAGCTTGTTTTTAAGATTATTCCGGAAAAGGACTGGTTTAAGGCGCTCTTAAAAGGAAATGTCGATTTTGTTATGCAAATGTCCGGGCGATACGCGTCTAAGATAGAAAAAGATGCCGAGACCAAGCTCATGAAGCGGCTGGTTACTTCATCGTATTGGATAATTTTGAGCAACAAAGGCGCTTTTGCAAATATCAATGTGCGGAAAGCGCTCAACCTGGCAATAGACCGGCAAAAGCTTATTAAGTTTGGGGAGTACGGCAATGGTGAAGTAATGGCCTCTCTGGGCAAAAAGGGTGAATTCGGGTATAATAGCAGCCTGAAACCAATAAAGCAGGATATTGCCAAAGCCAAAGAACTGCTTAAAGACGCTGGTTTTGAAAAAGGGCTAAAAATAAAAGCGCTTGTTTCTGATGTGTCCGCTAAGGTTGCCGATCTTCTTAAAAAAGACTTTGCTAAAATTGGGGTCACTCTTGAAATCGTGGAGGTTTCGCGGCCGGAATGGGCAAAAAAAATCCCTATTTCAAAAATGACAAAGGGTAAAGTCGATTTCGACGGCGACATGATTATCAACCTTGTGGATAATCCCCTGATCAACCTGGGTTTTCACGCCTTTATCTTTCTTCATAGCAAGGGTCCTTTTTCCCTTCAAAACAATCCCGACTATGACAAAGAATTGATTGGTGCGGTGGGCACGTCAAATCCCGCTGAACATAAAAAGAAGCTCAAGGAACTGGATGAATATATATACGACAATGTCCTGGTTATTCCTACATACCAGAGAGTTTTAACCGTTGCGCTCCGGAAAAATGTTAAACTGGAAAAAATAAATCTCAACGGACATCTCAGTTTTGATATGATAACGAGGACGGTTAAGAAGAAGTGATCGGTGATCGGAGAAGAAAGGGATCGGGGGTCAGGGGTCAGGGATCGGCAAAAAACCTTGAACCTCGAACCTCGAACCTCGAACTTTTTTCAGGAGGATGGTATGGGTAAAGAGAAAAAAAAACGGTCCCTTATTGAACGGCTGCGCTTCTTACGGAGGAGCATTACCTTTAAAATTGTGGTTCTTATAGTGGGGACTATTCTCATTGTTGTATCGTCCATTGCCTTTCTCTCCATTCGCCACGGAATTTCCCAGATTGAAAAAGAATTAACTCTGCGGGGCCAGTTGTTGAGCAGGTACCTGGCCAACATCAGTTACGACGCCATATTAAAAAAAGATGATTATCGCCTCATTGATATCATTGATATTATAACGAAAGAACCGGACGTTGGCGCGGCCATGATCGTGGACACTACGGGAACCATTATCGCTCATAGCAATAATGACCTGTATAACACAAAGTTAAAAAACTTTGTTCCCATAGAAAAAGAAAAGATGGATGATAATAATAAAAAACTGGTTTTTTATTACCCTGTAGAAGAAGGAGCCAGGGGCTATGTTACGGTAACCATATCAAAGGACAGGATCGCAAACCAGGTTACGGACATTGTTATGCAGCTTGGCCTGGTAGCCTTTATTATTCTGGCAGTTGGAGCAGTCAATGCCATATTTTTCTCTTTCCAGTTGATAAAACCCATCAGGAACCTGAAAGAAGGGGCTGAGGCGATAGCGGATAAGAACTATTCTCACCGCATCAATATCAAACGAAAAGACGAATGGAATATTTTATCCGGCGCTTTTAACAAAATGGCCGGAGAGATCCAGGATTTTACCGGGAACCTGGAAAAGAAAGTTGAAGAAAGAACCGAAGAACTCAACATGGCAATGCAGGAGCTCAAGCTGATGAATGTGGAACTGGCGGAAGCCAGGGATGCCATCTGGGGCGAAATGGAACTTGCCAAAAAAATTCAGACTGCCCTGCTCCCGGAAGAGCCGGCCATTAAGGGATATGAAATTTCGGCATATATGAAACCTGCCGACCTGGTTGGGGGTGATTATTATGATATAATCAATACTGCGGGGAAAGACTGGGTCATAATCGGTGATGTATCGGGTCATGGGGTACCTGCCGGGCTCATTATGATGATGGTACAGACCTCTATACAGTTTGCCCTTAACCAGCAAATAGATCTTTCTCCATCTGAGCTCCTTGCAGTTGTAAACACTACAATATCCGACAATATTAAAAAACTCGATGAAGATAAATATATGACCATTACTGCCATTGCCTGCCATGAACAGGGCAAGCTGCTCTTCTCAGGGCTTCACCAGGACATTATGGTATACAGGCAAGCATCAGGAGATGTGGAACTGGTAGAAACCAGGGGGCTGTGGATAGGTTTAGGTGAAGATATAAAAGATGTGCTCCACAATGACTCAATAGACCTGGCAGTTGGAGACGCGGTACTGCTGTATACCGATGGAATTTCCGAATCTATTGATAGTGACGGCACCCTCTACTCCGACGAAAAGCTCCTGGATATATTCAAAGATTCGGGCAAGGGTTCAACAGAAGAGATCAAAAAAACAATCCTCGATTCCGTAGAAGGATACACCTGCCATGATGATATCACCATGGTTCTATTTAAGAGACTCAAGTAATTGGCTGTTTTTTTGAAAAAAAAATGATTGTAATTAATTCCCAAATAAAGAGGACTGGATATCCGGTATAAAACCGGGGAAGGCTCTTTTAAAGGACCGGGAAATCATGTTAACCGACGCTTATTTACGAAAACACAACTATTTACGCATCTCAATAACCGACAAATGCAACCTTCGGTGCAGGTATTGTATGCCTCCTGAGGGAGTTGAGCTTTTGGAACATGACCAGGTCTTACGGAACGAAGAATTTATTCAGCTTGCCCGGCTCTTTGTAGAAATGGGCATAAACAAAATCCGCTTTACCGGCGGGGAGCCCCTTATTAGAAGAGGATTTATCGATATAGTTGCCGGTGTCCGGGAACTATTTCCGGAAATTGAGCTCTGTCTTACCACGAACGGAGTACTTCTCGACTCTTATATAGAAGATCTCTGCCGCTTAAAAGTACAAAAGATCAACATCAGCCTTGATTCTCTTTTACGGGACCGGTATACCACTATAACGGGGAGTGATTACCTGGACCGGGTGCTGCAAAATATCGACAGGATCCTTGAAAAAGACTGCTTCCATCTGAAGATTAATGCGGTACTTTTCGAAGAAACGTTAAAAGAACTCGATTCTTTTTTTGATTACTTCAAAGACAAAAAGATCTCCCTGAGGTTCATTGAACGAATGCCCTTTACTGAAGAGGATTCATCGCAAAGTTTTCTCCCGGCCAACAGGCTCGTTGAGGCTATAGAAAGCATGGGAAAGCTGGTACGGAATGAAAAAACAGATTCCCAGGTAGCCCGGATGTATGATTTTATGTACCGGGACCGGTTTCCAATGAAAACAGGTATTATTCCGCCCATTTCCCATAAATTTTGCGCTTCATGCAACCGGCTCCGCCTCACTTCCGATGGTCTTCTCAAGACCTGTCTCCACTCTCCTGTTGAGTATAATCTTTTGGAACCACTACGGGCTCAAAAAAATAATAATGCTGATATTAATAACTCTATAAAAGAAATTATTCATAAAGCCTTAAACCTCAAACATGAAGGCCACGACCTTGACTGCTATTCCCGTGAAGGCGGCTGCGCCTCCATAAGCAAAACCGGGGCCATGTCGAAGATTGGGGGATAGAAAAAAAGTTTCAAGTTTGAACTTGTTATGCGCAGGCTGTTTCATGAAAAAAAAATTCAAAAATAGCGCTTTTGCACTTGACATTTGTTTACGCAACTACACCAATGTATACATGTTATCTGATTATTTTTTAATAAAAAAAACTTGCCGAAGACCTGAATTTTTATTTAATTATAAATATTATGAAGTTTGAAATATATCATCCGTCACCGGTTTTATCCGAATATATTCATTATTACTGGCTTCTGGAAGCGGACAGATCACTCTCTCCGGGCGAGGATATTCACCGGGTAATTCCCAATGGGCTAATGGAAGTACTGCTCAATTATGGTGATGATTTTACCTGCACCGGGAACAACGCCCCGGAAGATATCCAGCCCCGGGTTACCATTTGCGGCCAGAAAAAAACCTTTTTTGATATTCGGCAGCTGGGACATACCAAACTTATCTCCATCCTGTTTAAACCGGCCGGGGCAAGCGCGCTTCTTCCCTTTCGCCTGTCGGAAATCGTAAACTTCAGCCTGGACCTGGACGATATTTTCAGCAACCAGGGAGACCGCTTGCTAAACCGGCTCACTGAAGCCGGCTCCTCGCTTGAAAAGATCGGGGTAATTGAACAATTTCTAATGGGCATCATTAAGCGGGAACACCGGAAAGATTATTACCTTATGGAAGGTATTATTGATGAAATAAACGGTTCGTACGGACAGGTTACTGTTGATGATCTTTGTTTCGCCTTTGACCTGAACGCGAAATCAATTGAACGAAAGTTTTCCGAGTATATTGGCGTGCCGCCCAAAACCTTTCTCCGCATTGTCCGATTCCAGAGCGTGCTCCAAAAGTACAATTCCTTTCACGGGTCTTTAACGTCCCTGGGATACGAATGCGGTTACTATGACCAGTCACATTTTATTAAAGATGTAAAATCCTTTACCGGTCATTCTCCAAAAAATTTCTTCTCCTGCGAACCGGTCTATTCCGATTATTTTGTTTAATAAAACAGAACGCAGCTGACTTCAAACAAAAAACGCCGCGTGATTCGAAGTAAAAAAGGGCGGATTCCTTCGCAGGATTTCCGCCACTGCCGGATGCTTTTTAAACTCCTTTTCCAGGAAATGCCGCACCAGATTCCGGTTCCATCCTTCCGGATGCTCAAAGCTGTTATACAACGAAAGATCCCCTTCATAGAACTGGTCTACTTCCAGTGCCTCTACGCCGGGTCCGTACGCGGGAAGATTAAATATTGCCAGGTTTAAAAACCCAATACAATCTTTATGACGCGCCACAAACTCAAGGGTAGACTCTGCTTCCCTGCGGGTTTCCGCGGTTGTTCCAAAAAGGAAATAACAATAAACCGCGATCCCTGCCTCCCGCAGATTTTTGAGCGCCCGGGAAGCCTGGTCCGGGGTAATCCCTTTATGCAGAGCCTCAAGAACTCCCTGGTCTCCCGACTCCAGCCCCAGTTTAAGCATAACACATCCCGATTCGCGCAGGGATCTGCAAAACGCAAGGTCTTCCAGGTCCCGTGTTACGCGGGTAAACCCGTACCAGGGAGCCGGCAGGGGATTTTCGCCTATCGCGCGCAAGAGCTTTGGGCTTACGGCATTGTCCAGCAGGTGAATAAGCCCGGGACGGTATTTATGGGCAAGAATTTTTATTTCATTTATCGCGGTCTTTGCCGGTACCGGGGTATACTCGTTCCCCTCGGCTTTTTCCGGGCAAAAGAGGCAGCTGTTCCAGTAGCAGCCCCGGGACGCGCTGTAGGGTAGAATAAACCCGGGCGATAAATACCGGTCCCGGGGAAAGAGGTCATAATCAAAGGTATAATGCCTGCCGCACAAATCAGTTTCTTCAATTCCCGCCATTGTTAAAAGCTGCTGCTCCCCGGAGCCCGGCACCATTGTATGGACGAGTCCGGTAAAGGGATTCGTCCACCGGGGGCTTCTCATCCACGAGGTTACCAGGCCGCCGCCCAGAACGATTTTCACCCCGGGATTTTTTTTCCTGATCCAGCCGATCATCGCGAAGGTGGTAATGGCCTGGCTGAGATAATTCAGGGAAAATCCAACATCCCCATTCAGGGTCTCTTCGGAAAATCGTTTGCTAAAATAGGGATAAAAAGGGTTACGCTCAGGTTCTTCTGCCGCGCGGATCAGGTCCGCGCTTCGTACGGGAGAAAGTTCTTCATCCCGGAAATCGGCAAGGGTGATATGAACCCCTGATGGACGCCCTGCCATTGCCAGTACCCTGTTCAGCTCTGTTGCCACCTGTATATACCGGTTGATATGATAGGTCTTCCGGTTCCTTATAGCCGCAAGGTTCCCGCTTAGATTCGCGCGGGCGCGGGTGGTCCAGGTGTCGGTGGCGTCGGCCTGGTTTTCCATAAGGTACAGAAGCCCTTCAAGGTTGGCGTCAATAATATCGCATTGCACAGAATGCGCGCGTAAGGCCCCGGCGAGTTTCGCGAGTCCTGCCGGGGGTTCTCCGGCTTTTGCCACAGGGGGATGAATGAGGATCATGAGGCATAAAGGATCATGGATCATTAAGTGTCAATTGCTAAATAGTTAATGCACCCGGAATGTAAACCATGCCTGGCGTAATGCCTCCGCAGAACGTTCGGAACTCGCTTCGCTCAAACAGCCTCACAACCCGCAGAGGCATCACGCCAGGCATAGTGTTCATTCCGAATTGCGTTTTTTGGTATATTAAGACACGCCCCATTCATGTGCCGAACATAAATTTATTCCGGGGGAGCACCTTGAAAGCCTGGAAGACAAAGACGGGTCGTTTAGTAAGGGTTCGGAAGCTTAATCGAGCTCTATATTCTTAAACCGTTTATAGTCGCCTTTTTCACTAAAAGAGGCTGGCGTTTTTTTCACCATGTACCCTCTTCTGTTCAGCTCTTCTATGAGCGTATCGGTTTCCAGTTCTTCCAGCTCCAGGTACTGGCTCTTGATGTTCTTGTCGAATCCCACGAAGAGGAAAAACCGGCAGTCGCCGCTTTTCAGTTCCGCGGGAGAGCCCTGTAAAGATAGATCGTAGTTATACCGGTTGGCAATTTTTTCAATTCCTTTGATGAGCCGGAGCCCTTCAAAGGAGAGGCCGCCGGTCATGACTATTGAGGAGTCCTGGATTGGATTAAAGGGCGTGGAGGTTACGTTTATGCAGATTCGCTTCCAGAAACTGTTCTCGCTTTTTTCTATGGTAAACGCGCATTCGGGCAGGTGTCCCACTTTCATCTCTTCCTGTATTTCCCATTCAATATATTCCGCCACTTCCGGAAAACTTAACTCCCTGGTTGCCTCGTATTTCGCGCCTTCAAATTTATCCATTACGTCCCTCCTTTTTCCCCTCAGTATATAATCATCGGTCAAAACCGGTTCCCTGTCAATCAAAATAATATCTCCTGTCCGGTGATTATAGTTGAGTATTCTATTTTTAATATAACAGGTTTCCTGTGAAGAATCAAAAAAATGTTTTTCCATATGGATTCTGCTGTCCCAAACTGACAATTGCTGTTGGAAATTGACATATTGCCGCGACCTCAGAGCTCTTATAAAGAGCTCTGAGGTCGCGATCCCCGGAAAAGCTCTTTCCTGGCGTTAAAACCACTTTTCGCCAATAAAAAAAGGCCGGATAAAATCCGGCCTTTTTTGTTTACTTATTTTAAAATGGTTTTTATTACAGGGTTCCTGCATCAACCGTGCCCGTAACCTGAGAAAAACCTGTTGGCTCTCCGGTATCGGGGTCCCTGCTTGTTACTGCGTATACTTCAAGTCCCGTCATATCTGAGGTTCCCCAGTAGGCAACTTCTATTTGATCCGCTGATCCGTCATTAAATACATTTACAAATCCCACGACTAACGCTGGATCGGGATCACCAATTAGAAAATCATCCAGGACGATAATATATCCTAAATCATTAACAGGCAGAGTAAGCCCGCTAACATCAACAGTAGGAGCTCCGGTCATCTCGTGTCCGGTTTCATAGTCGTCGTACCCGCCGGGAACAGCACCCTCTACAAGATCCCATTCGCCGGTTGAGTCATTATAAACCTGGTATCCCTTTGAAGCACCGGTTCCGTCGAAATAATCTCTTGACTTTTGAGCTGTTCCATTATAAACAAAAGAAGTTTCAAGAAAACCGCCGTTGTCGTCTGCTTTCCCTTCTATTGTATAGGTATCATTATTATTATCTCCGTCAACAAACTTCATGGTTGCTTTTACCTTCACACAGTTATCAGCATTATCAGTCGCGCTGCACTGCATAAGCGTCATGTTAACAGATCCGTTTAACTGCTCACCATCAAAGTTTTCCTTAAAATCTTCAACGAATGTTGAAACCTTTTTATCATCATCATAGGTAAAGGTCATGCTTGCGCTATTGGTCATACCTGGCCCCATTTCCATAGTATGATTCATAGTCATTTTGATCTTGCTCTTTCCGGTCCACTGGATAACTTCTTTGTTATCTTCGACCAAAGTATCACAAGTTGCCTGCTGATTCATATCAGAACCGGGATAAAAAATAATTTCGTTATCGTATCCCACTACTTGTTGTGAATCGTATTTCATGGGTGGAGCAGGCATGCTGGAAGGCATCTGTGATAACATATCATTAACTTCCTGTTCGGACATACCCATACCTGTCATCTGTTCTTTAATAGCGGCTTTAATTGCACCATCCATAGAAACTGACAAACCACTAACACATTCACCGTTCTTATCTTTTACATTGCTCATAAGCTGATCAATTATAAGCAGGTACATCTGCGCGTTCTGTGAATTCATTTTCATCATACCGGTAATCATTTTCATCTGCTGGTACCCCATAGATCCTTCAGCACCCGGACCACCAGCCTTACCACCAGGGCTTGAACTGTTTAAACTTGACGGAACAGTAACAGAGAGTTTGCTCGGCAGATTTCTGGATAATTGATCACTGCCGCCGCCATTATTGTCGTCGCCGCCGCCGCATGTTACGACAAATGCAAAAACAGCTGCAATGAAGAGTGTTAAAATAGTTTTCCTCATAAAAAAAACCTCCAAATTTTTTTTTAAATGTAATAACTTTTTTGACTCTTTCCTAAATGTTGGGATTTTCTGTTAATCATAAATAGACCGAACATGTCTAAAA
>JAAENB010000941.1 GCA_024224995.1 bacterium
ATATACCGAAAAACGTAGTTCGGAATGTAAATTATGCCTACCGGAAGTGATGCCTAGGCAGGATGTGAGGCTGTTTGAGCGGAGCGAGTTCCGAACGATCTGCAGAGGTATTACTCCCGGTAGGCATAATTTACATTCCGGGTTGATATACCTTATATAGCCCGCTCTGCGGGGTCAGGTGCTCTCAAGAAACTCTTTTTAAATAGGGCCAGCTTCATCATAACGAGGGGTGCGGCCCCTGCGAGGGGTGCGGCCCCTGCGAGGGGTTGATTGAAAGAAGTAACTTTTTTCAAAAAACAACTTGCTTTTTTTATCATATTAAAATAGTGGTATATATCCGTATCCGTCACTTTGCGAAACCTTTTTTTAACAGGAAATTCCTAAAAAAATTAAAAAAAAGATCTGAATTTTACAAGAGGTTCATTATGTTAAAATATAAAAGTTTGATATTCATAATTTTATTTGTAAGTATTGTATTAACGAACACGGTATTTGCTCAGGAATGCGGACCGTCATGTCCTGTCTGTTCAGGCGGCGGCGACAGCAGCGGCGCGCTCATGGCAAAGAATAACTTTTTAATATCGGGTATGTACCTTCCTACGGGTGATGAAGAAAAAGGAGTGGTGAGTTTAAAATACGGACTTTTTACCTGGATGGATCTGGGTGCGGGGTATACTTTTTTAACAAAAAAGCCGTTATGGAGTTTACGGATAAGTCCGCTAAAAGAAGGAAAATATTATCCCGCCATTATACTTGGAACCGGGAGTGTTCAAACCGGGGGGAGTGATCAATCGTTATATTTGCAGCTGACGAAGTCGTTTGAAGTTACGGAATGGTTTGGTTTTAGAATTAGCGGCGGAACAGCAACAGGAATTCCGGAGTTCGATAAAATATACGGATTAACAAGTTTATCATTGTCATTTTTTGAGATACTGAGTCCCTATGCTTCTTATGACGGTTCCAATTTTCACGCGGGTTTGGCCTGGGTGCCATTGGATTGGCTCACTGTTAGTGTACTGTACGCGGAGATGGAATATCCCGCGATTTCCGTTGGTATGCGTTTTCAATTATGGGGTAAAACCGATGAAGATGAGCATGGACATGAAGATGAGCATGGACATGATGATGAGCATGGACATGATGATGACCATGGACATGAAGATGACCATGAAAAAGAAGAGGTGAAAGATATAGAAGATTTGAATAAGAAAGAAGAGGTGACCGAGAAAAAAGAGGTGAGTGAAAGTTGACCCACTTCGGCTCCGCTCAGTGACCTGCTTCGGCTCCGCTCAGGGACCGGGGTTTTTCGTTAAGAGCGCGGACCCGGGACAACATCCCCCCGGGGATCTTACCCGAGGGGTGAGGGATTTATTTAAATCCGTGAACTTCGAACTGGGAGTCGCTCTGTGTCGCGGGCCGAACAATGCCGCGGTAGGGTTCTTCCTGCATTACTTCATGCAGCCTGGCCGGGTAGTTGGTTATGATACCGTCAACTCCGTAATCGAGACACTTCCGCATGGAGGTCTTGCTGTTCAGGGTCCAGAAATATGCCTTTTTAAAATTTTTGACTTTGTCTCTCCGGTTGGTCATGGTTTGAATCCACGGCATCCAGCCCGGCATTGGAGACGGCGCAATTGCGGCAATACCAACGCCAATAAAGGTGGCGCCGGTATTTTCAACCTCAACCGCCCATTCCTCAGCAGTGAGATCGCCGTAACCCTCAAGATAGGAATCTATACCGCAATCGAATAGGGGAGTTTCTCCGCCTTTCAGTTCCGTGCTGAAGATTGCAGCCTGTGCTTTTGGTACTGACATTACGGTTAAGCCGGCCGGGATCCCGGCGTCTTTAATTCTGGCAGCCAGGGCTCTCGCGTAGGCTGCCGCGTCAATTGATGAGTCCTGCTTACAGTCAAATTCCACAAGCGCAATGTTCCGATTGTCCAGGTGACTTTTCAGGTTTGCCAGGAACCGGTCGAATTTTGAAACAGGGGTATGGAGTATATCTCCGGAGTGATATACCTTGAATACGATTTCACCGTTCTGCTTTACAGGAGTAACATCAAATTCTATTGCATTGGCATTTTTGCTTACCATGTCATCTACTTTGCTTATGGTGCTGCACCGGTGCGCGATGTTATAGAAAGGCCGCCTGGTATCGATGGGCGTTACATTTACGGCCCCGGCCCAGATATACTCATTGCTGCCATAGTACAGTTCAAATGACAGATCCTCTGTATCCACAGCCAGGTCTATCGCCAGCACTGCCCGCTGGTACCCGCCGTCGAGATATGATGGGAACTTCTCGCTTATGAGTTCCTTTGATGCGATCACTTGCGTGCCGCTGTATGCCCTTAGTTCACCAAGGTAATCGCCGTCACCTTCTTTATGCCATACCTGGTATAGAACGGCGTATTTTCCTGCGGGCAAGTTCACCTGGTCGGTCTTAAGCAGTGAACCTGCTGAGTCGCCGGAGTATTCTGTCCAGGTACTGATCCAGCTTATGCCGCCGTTTTCTGCCAGGTATCCTATCTCATGACTCTGGCCGTTTTCCGGAATAAATGTTGTCATCTCAGGTCCATAGGACGCTTCAAGACTTAGTTGAATTGATTCGGAGTTTTCAAGTGCCCTCTCGCCCTCTGGGGAATTGCTTAATTCACAAGCCGGTACGGCCAGAAGTGAGAGAAAGCATAGCACTACTAATACTTTTTTTGTTAATTTCATAGTCCTTCCTTTAGTTTATTTATCGTACTGATATTGTACTTATTTTTTTTTGGGCAAAGTATTGGTGGAGGGCTATAGTGTCAAACGTTTTTGAAATTATTTTTTTTCCGGTTGAAGTTGCCTGTGTAATCATATTGAGAAAACAGAAGGGCAGGGAGCTTTGAGGTTTTTTGCCGTTGGCAGCACCGTAAAAGACGCTGCGCGCAACGCCTCTCTTTCACAGAAACCAGCCCAAATAAGCTAAAATCATGAAAATCTTCTATATAAACAGCATATATTGCCAATATTATGGATTTATTTCATGTTTTTACAATATTTTCACTACTTTTTTTGGAAAACGCACTTTTTTTGTAACATTTAAGAAAAATAATTGACAAATATCACCCCGAATTATTCATGGTCATAACAAATACACGAACCCGCCTGGGCGTATTTCGGCGTATTTGAAACAACTAAGAAAATAACTAAAAAGGGA
>JAAENB010000942.1 GCA_024224995.1 bacterium
CAACCTCCTGGGGGGTGAACTGCGGTACCAGGATACATTTCGCGCCTCCCATAAAACCGCCGTTAATTGTTATGGCGAGACCGGCGCCGTGAAATATGGGAAGGATCGCCAGCATGCTGTGGCTATCATCAAGCTTTCCCCGGGCTGCCAGGGCATGGGCAAAACGGTCGATCTCCTCGATAAATTTTTTATACGTCGATGTATAGCCGAAAAAATCATAGGCTAATGAATCGGGGTATTTATCCCTGGTTCGTACCAGTGACTCATAAATCGTAACTCGCGGATAGTCGATGGAGTGGGGGGGATCTTCGTAATATTTCAACCATGGTTTTTTTTATACATCTGTTTCATCTCAAAGGATTATAATTTTTCCGGTGCCGATCCGGAGCGCTCACTGAACTAAAAAAGCCCGTTTAGATTTATATGAAGAAATATAATAAATACAGTAAAAAGCAAGTTGTTTTTATTTTTGGAAAAAATATTCTAAAGATGTCCCCGGAAGAGCGAAAGCAGTATGAGCGGTATCTGTCCAACCTGGCCAGTGAGAAAGATATAATTGACGGTGCCCACGATGACGGCGTTTAATTCGGAAATTTAAGTATGGCTACCGGTTATCTTTTTCAATAACCGGCTTGCTTTCTTCAACTGCTTTTGGAAAATATCTACAGGAAGTACAATTGCCGGCCTAAAAGCCGCTGTTACAACAAGAAAATTTCCTTTATCCAATCCTAAATGATTTTTAAAAAACTTGTTAACGGGTTCAATCGAAACCCTGGGAATATTTTCATGCATTTTCTTATTCTCTTTTTCATTTGAACTAACATTGGTAAGAAATAAAGAACCCTTATTTATTTCTTCTTCTTTGAAGCCCATTTTTTTCAGGAAATCAATTCTAACCTCTCTCTCATCTTCATGCATTGATCTATTTTTTATCATTCCGTTTTCATCAAACTCCGGAGACATTTTTACACTGGGTCTTAACATAGAACAATAAATAAGAGGATTATAAGTTCTGGATACCGAAAACCATTTCTTAAAGAGGGGGATCAGTTTTTTTATACCTCTTAAACCGTTTATTTTTTGATATTCTTTAATGAAATATACAATAGCCTTGGTCACGCATATTATATAAATTCCATATTTTCTATATTCTTCCATGTATATATTGAGCCACGGAATTAAAACCTGGTTTCCATTCTCAAATGAGACCTCAGATATGGACAGGCCAATTATTTCATGGTCCGGATTGCTAATAATATATGCGACTGTACATCTATTAAAATAGAAATTAACTACATCTGCAAAATCATTCCTCATTGTTTGTTTTATAATTTCCCTGAACCTGTTCAACAATAGATCTTTATCAATAAAATCCGAATCTGCCAGTTTGCCGGGATGGGTAACCTCTTCAAAGATAAGTTTTTTCCCTCTGCACATTTGATAATAAGTTTTACTTCCTTTGATATGATAAGGAATGGGATTTGTTGATGCTTCCATTTTTCCCCCTTAATTATTTGTAAAACCCTGTTTGAAATCAACTTAAAGTATAAACCATGAAAAAAAGCTTGTCATTATCTTTTTTATATATAATATATATTTATTCTTACATATATCATTATTGTGGTATATTTTCAGGAAATTTCAGAAAGGTAAAGTATGGAATCAAAACAAATCCTTGTAAAAGCAAATAACCCAAAGCAACAGGTGATATCCTGTACTATTGTAGATCAAATTCTTAAAACACTTTCCGCTCCTGTTGTGTTTTTCTATAAAAAAAGTATTGATTATGATATTATAATAACGTCCCTTCGAAAAGTTCTGGATGATTTTCCTCTTGTGGAAGCAAGGCTGAAAGTTAAAGATCATGAATTATATATCAACTGTAAGAATCAGGGTATCCCATTTACTGTATCTGAAATAGATTATACCCTGGATCAACTCTTTGAAAATTTGCTGAATATAAAGCATGAGTTGCTGGTAGATATGATATTGGGGAAAGAGGCCATACAAAAAGAAAGCCCTCTTGTAACTATGAAGCTAAACTATCTCAAGTGCGGGGGAATGACCCTGGGAATTTGCTGGCATCATACAATTGGCGATACAGGGACATTCGTGAATTTCTTCAAAGCCCTGTCAAATACAGTAAACGGAAAGGGTTACGAGCCTCCCCTTATTGCTGAAAATAGAGATGAATATCTTAAAAAAAATATTAAGGATAATAATAACGCCGCTCCCAGTGTCAGGTATTTGGAAATTATGGATATAATAAAAATATTAATTTATATGCTTTTTAAAGCCTGGAGAAAAAAGACTCTATATTTTTATTTTTCCCCGAATGAATTGAAAAATATGAAAAATGATTTATTGTCCCGATCCTCCCTGAGGCTCTCAACGGGCGATATATTAAGTACCCACCTGTTTAGTCTTATTAAAAAAGAAGACAGGATCAAGAAAAAAAGCAACCTCTCAATCACGGTTAATTACAGGCCCCGGGTAAACCTGCCGCAGACTCTTTTAGGCAATCATCTCGCAAGTATTATTATCCCTATTGAGCCTGGTACCGGCCACCTTGAGCTAGCCGAGACTTTTCGAAAAGCGCTGAACAATTATGAAAGCCAGTATATGAATTACCACACCACGGCAAAATATGTCAATGAAAATGGAGGTGCCAAAAAGATAAACAGATTTTTACAAAGAGCTATTGACCCAATAAACAGAGGTCTGCTTATTACAAATTGGAGTAAATCCGGTATTTACGATGTGACATTTGGTGATGCAAAGCCTTTTTTCTTTATGCCAATAGGGAAAGTACCTTTTCCCTGGTTGTCGAGTCTTATAGAAGGTTTTGCGAGATCCGGATTATTATATTCTGTTGTCTTACCCTCGGATATTGCCAAAAGACTGATTAAAAAAGAAAACCTTCAATTGATTCACAAATTTCGTGATGATAAAGATCCTTTGCCTGATGAAGTGAATAAGTTGAAATGGATATATTAAATTTATTCTTCTAACGTCTTTTAATAAAGCTATCGCCCCCAAAAATATTGGCCAATATTCTCGAAAAAAATAATAAAATAGAGAGGGTATAACAATGAGGAAAAAATTTCTAAGTCTGCTTTTAGTTTTAACATCCGGGAATCCCCTGTTAAAAAAGATTTTCTAAAGAGACCTGAAAAAACCAAGCCGTAAAGACGTTGCACGCAACGTCTCTCTTCCTCAGAAACCAGCCCTTGCTGCGACTCTCTCAAAGTCCCTTTAAGTTACCGGTCGCCGGTATATTTGCCTTCCGCTTTCAGCCGTGCGATCTCTTCATTTTCAAGAACCTTAAAAGCAATTTTACCCACCATAGTCTGAGGCAGTTCATCCTTGAACTCAACTTCCCGGGGACAGCTCCACTTGATAAGCGTCTTCTGACAATGATCGATAATCTCTTTCTCCATTTCCGGCCCGGCCTTCGCGGGATCCTTAAGCACAATAAATGCCTTTACCTTTTCCACCTGGTCCTGGTCAGGTACACCGATTACACATGCCTCGGCTACATCGGAATGTTTATAGAGCAGGTTCTCTACCTGGGTCGGATAGACATTCATGCCCGAAGATATTATCATCCGCTTTAAACGAAGTTTGAAATAAAAAAATCCGTCTTCATCCATAGAAGCAATATCACCCGTATGAAGCCAGG
>JAAENB010000943.1 GCA_024224995.1 bacterium
ATATACCGAAAAACGTAATTCGGAATGTAAATTATGCCTGCCTGGAGTGATGCCTCGGCAGGTTGTGAGGCTGTCTGAGCGGAGCGAGTTCCGAACGTTCTGCAGAGGTATTGCTCCAGGCAGGCATAATTTACATTCCGGCTTGATATACCTTATATTAAGACGCATAATTTCTATTTCGGTATACGAATACACGAGCCGGGGTCAGGTGCTCATTAATCTTTTAGCTGTAGACAGTTTTTGCGTCAAGAGCTTTTCCGAATTTATAAAAAACTTGACAAAAGTGTTTTTTTGAATCATCCTATATCGTAGACACTATATATGATGGGGGATTTATATGGCAGAATTCAAAGAAACCTCAATGGCCGCGATTTTTCAAAATCAGGTACAAAAATACGGAACCCGGGCCTGCGCAGCCCATAAAGTAAGCGGAAAATTTGTTGATATTTCCTGGAACACAATGAACGAATACATCAGAAATACCGCCTTCTTTCTTCTCTCCCTGGGAGTTAAAAAAAACGACAAGGTCGCGATATTCTCCCATACCTGCCACCAGTGGTGGATAGCAGACCAGGCCATAGCATCCATAGGCGCAATAAGTGTCCCCATCTATCCAACAGATACAGCGAAAGAGACCCGGTACATATTAAAAAATTCGGATTCAAAAGCCTGCTTTGTCGATAACGATGAAAATATAGAAAAACTGGGCAAACTTTCATCGATAATAGCCTTTACCACAGAGCAAAAAAAGACCGGTATGCTAACCTTAGACCAGGCAATAGAAAAAGGTTCCAAATATAAAAACAAGGACGAATTTGAGAAGCGGCTCAATTCGATTAAGATTGATGATGTCGCCACAATAATATACACCTCAGGCACAACAGGAGATCCCAAAGGAGTGATGCTCACCCATAATAACCTTATCTCACAGAGCGAACAGATCCTTGAAGGATACGGCCATGTAATGAGCGATAATGACAAACTCGTATCATTCCTCCCCCTCTCCCATGCCATTGAACGAATGGGGGGATATTATATGGTAATACGCCTTGGCGCGAAAACGTTCTTTGCCGAGAACCTGGAAGAAATAGCCGCAGATCTCCTCACGGTACGGCCCACCATACTCATCAGTGTTCCCCGGATCTATGAAAAACTCCATGCCGGGATCCTGGCCAAAGTTAAGCGGTCATCGTTCATAAAACGGGCCATTTTTAACCGGGCTATGAAAAAAGCCGCGAAAAACGTGCCCTACGCCTGCGCCGGAAAAGAAAGAAAAGGGCTTTTTAAAATAAGTTATAACATCGCGGACAAGCTGATCTTTTCTAAAATGAAAGAGGCCCTGGGATTCGACCGGCTGCAGTTCGCCCTTGCCGGAGGCGGTCCCCTCACGGTAGCGGACGCTGAATTCTTCATTGGCATGGGATTTATTATTGTGGAAGGATTCGGATTAACCGAAACCTCTCCCGTAACGCACTGCAACCGGATCGGGCAAATTACTCCCGGCTCTGTGGGAACTCCTCTCAAAGGAACGGAAGCCCGAATCGCGGAAGACGGGGAAGTCCAGGTAAAAGGGCCCCAGGTAATGAAAGGATATTATAAAAACACGAAAGCTACAAAAGAAGCCTTTACCAAAGACGGATTTTTTAAAACCGGCGACCTGGGCACAATAGACGGCCAGGACAGGTTGTATATTACCGGTAGGATTAAAGACATTATTATAACCTCCGGCGGAAAGAACATTTCTCCCCAGAACATAGAGAACAACCTGAAACGGTCTCCTTATATTGAACAAATAGCGCTCATTGGCGACAGAAGAAAATACATATCAGCGCTTATCATACCCGCTTTTGAACTCTTGCGGGAATGGGCAAACTCGAATGGCATACAATATTTCCTGGACAGTGAACTGGTGGATCACGAAAAAGTACACAAACTATTCGAAGACGAGATCGAAAAATATTCTCAGGATTTTATGCGGGTAAGCCGGGTTAAAAAATTTAAAATCCTTAATGCCAAATGGTGCCAGGAATCGGGAGAACTCACCCCAACGATGAAAGTAAAAAGAAGGATTATAGAAGATAAATACGCGGAAGAGATTGAAAGTCTTTATCCGGAAGAGTAAAAAAACCAAATAGCGGAGGCAAATGATGGCTCAAAATCTACTTGTAGATTCCAGGGATGCTCGTTTTGTACTTTTCGAACTGCTGGAAATTCAAAATTTAAGTGAACAATATACAAAATACGCCGATCAGGACAAAGATATATATGAAGAGATCCTGTCTTTAGCAGAACGAATTTCTGTTGAAAAATTGTACGAAGCAAACGCCGAAGGTGACAAATCCGGCTGCGCGTATGACGCGCAAACCAAAGAAGTTAAAATTCCTGCATCATATAAAGAAGGAATTGATGCGTTTTTTGAGGCTGGATTTTCCGGTTTAATTAAAGATATGGAGCATGGCGGAATGGGGATGCCCTTTATCATGGAAACTGCCTGTATGGAATACTTTGTTAGTGCCAATCTCTCCCTTATGAGTTATCCCGGCCTGGCAGCAGGTGCCGGACACCTTGTAGAAACCCACGGTACTGAAGAGCTAAAAAAGTTATATTGCGATAAAATATCAGAAGGGAAATGGGGCGGAACCATGTGCTTAACAGAACCCGATGCCGGGTCTGATGTTGGAGCCCTCAAAACAAAAGCAGTAAAGCAGGAAGACGGAACCTATCTAATAAGCGGGCAAAAAATATTCATAACAGTAGCTGAGAACGACTATTTTGAAAACATCGTACACCCGGTTCTGGCCCGGATCGAAGGAGATCCCCAGGGAACCAAAGGTATATCAATCTTTATTGTTCCCAAATTCCTGGTTAATCCGGACGGGAGCCCGGGAGAAAGGAACGATGTAGTATGCTCCGGGATAGAGCACAAAATGGGAATAAAGGGTTCGGCAACCTGTTCTCTCAGTTTTGGCGATAACGGCAAATGCGTGGGCTACCTGCTTGGAGAAGAGCGGAAAGGAATGAAAATAATGTTCCAGATGATGAACGAAGCCCGGTTGAGTGTGGGACTACAGGGTCTGTCCCTTTCCAGTACCGCGTATATGCACGCGATTACCTACGCGAAGAACAGGATACAGGGTGTACACATAACCCAGATGATGAACCCGGCAGCGACGGGTGTGCCTATTATCCAGCATCCTGATGTAAAAAGAATGCTCCTCCGGATGAAAGCTCATGTAGAGGGCATGAGAATACTAAACTATTTTATGGCCCGCTGCCTGGATGTGGAAGCCGTTGGTGAAGGAGAGGAACAGAGGGAGGCTACCGCCCTGGTAGAGCTGCTGCTGCCCGTATGTAAAGCGGGAAATACCGACATGTCTACCCTGGTAACAGCAGAAGCGATACAGGTATACGGCGGATACGGCTACTGCTCCGATTACCCGGTAGAGCAGTTCATGAGAGATTCAAAAATCCTGTCACTCTATGAAGGAACAAACGGGATCCAATCGATAGACCTTGCCATGAGAAAAATACTCATGAACCCCGAGCAGTATAACTACAGTGTATTCCAAAAACTGGTATCCAAAACCATTGAAGACGCGGCCGGCATTGTTGATGAAAAATACACGGCAACAGTTAAACAGGGAATGGAAAAACTGGATGAAGTGATTGAACTCTTTAAGGCGCACATGGGAGCCATGAAAGTACAGAATATTATGGTTAATGCTACGCCGCTGCAGGAGGCTATGCATATGATGATTATGGCATGGACCCATCTCTGGTCACTGACCATTACAATTCCAAAACGAAAAGAACTCATTGGTGACGCGAAAGGAGAAGAACGGGATAAACTCCTCACGGACAACGCGGAAGCTGCTTACTATAACGGCCGGGTATTGTCCGCGCAGTTTTACATCGGATCGGAGTTCAAAAAATTCTTCGGCCGGGTACAGGCTATTATGGATGACGAAACAGCTGTAATAAAGGCCAATGATACCGTCTTTACGGGAGCACCGGACGAGTAGATCCTTCAAGCAGGGAAAAATCGAGTAGGAGAGCGGCATGCTTCTCCCCTACTCGATCCCACACACTCTCTCTCAAGAAACTCTTTTTAAATAGAGCCGTCTTCATCATAACGTGGGGCTGGAAGCCCCTCGCAGGGGTCGCACCCCACGCTATGAGAAATCCCCATAGCCCTGGTCTGAAACCAGCCAGTAAAGGCGTTGCACTGC
>JAAENB010000944.1 GCA_024224995.1 bacterium
GGGCTAATTCCCGGTGAACTTATCCAGGACAACCCTTTTGAATATTTTCACTCCGGTGAACCGCCGAAACAAGAGCCCCTTCAAATGAAGGAGGAAAAGCCCGGGCACTTTTATAAAAATACAAACAATAAAAATGACAGGGCGTCATATCAAAAAAAACTCCGTACAATGAATTCTTCTCGCCCCTCTCCGGACACGGCAACTGCCGATGAACCTGTTCTCCAGGCAAAAGCAAACAACACCGGCTTACCCGGCAATTTGAAAACCGGGCTGGAAAATCTTTCAGGAATTGATTTAAGTGACGTGCGGGTACATACAAATTCAGGCAAACCTGAAGAAGTGGGTGCTTTTGCCTATACTCAAGGAACCGACATTTACGTGGCGCCAGGTCAGGAAAAACACCTGCCCCATGAGGCTGCTCATGTTGTGCAGCAGCTGGAAGGCCGGGTTAAGCCTACAGGAAGAGTAGCCGGGCTTCCTTTGAATGATAGTCTGCAGATGGAGCGGGAGGCCGATGAGATGGGGAGAAGGGCTTTACAAACTAAACCGAAAGAAAATGAAGATAGAGCGGCTGCTAATTCTGCAGGTCGGAATAAAAGTGATGGAAAACAAAGATTTGGGTTCAAGGATAATCGGTCTGAAGCAGTAGGACAAAGGGGGGAATTGATGAGCCCTCAAGTTGGAAACCAGCCCGTAATTCAGTTATTGAAATCTCATGCAGAACAATTTATACAAAGAGATGATGTTGACTGGGACAAGAAAGATCCGGTGACTTATAAAAGTGTGAATGCCTATGTCCAAAATGATGCACATGATAAAGGACTCAGAAGAGGTTTGATGAGAGCCTGGAACAGAAGTAAACCTGGAAAAAAAAAGGGGGCAGCTCGTATTCAACATTATATTATTACTCAGCCAGATCTAGAAGTTTCAGGGGGCAAGCTAGTTTCAGGTGGAAAGAGATTAGCAAGGTCTGACTCTTTTGATCTTAGAGGAATGGATTATAACGCTGAGTTAGAAGCTCAACAAGCCAAGAAGAAAATCACCCTAGAAACAAAAGATGGGAAAACGACTACCGTCCCTTTGTTTGAATCCTCAACAGAAGCAACCAGGTTGGTAAGAGGATATGGCAACGCATTCAAAGAAAAGGGAAAAATGTGGGGACCTCAGTTTTCACTAAAATTAGGCTCCCACCATGGTCTGTTCGATGCTCCACAAGGGAATGATGTGGTTTTTATTCCATTGGAACAAGGGGAAAACGGGAACTATTTTAGAGAAGGAAATATTTTTAATTGGTCAACCCATGCAAAAGATTTAAAAAAGACTACAGGAGACAAAAAAAAATTCAAAAAAGAGTTGCTTCAAACCCTGGTGGGAGATTTTGAGCCAAACTCTAAGGAGTTACTCAGTACTGCTGGGTCTATGATGTGTGATTCCAAAACGAGTATGAGAGGGTATCAAGAATATCTTGAGGAGTTTAAAATGTCAGAAGAGACAGACCCCGCTAAGCTATTTAGTTCAAAACCTGGAGACAAACCTATATGGGGGCCTTCAGTTAAAGAAGGTCGCAAATACCCCGCTGAGAAAAGAGTTGAATTGGAAGGAGCTTACAGGAATGAAATCAATGCTCTACCCTTATTATTCCAAAATAATTGCTTAATTAATGCAGTTTGCCTAGCAGCCCATGATAGAAAAGCAACTATAGAAGAACTTGTTTCCATTCGTCTTGAAACAGATACTTTGGGAGAAATGTTAGCAGCCTCTCCAAAAATCATCAATTCGATTAGAAGAATTTTAAACGTTCTCAACCCAATAAAAATTTTATATCCTACTTCCTTATTTATCCTGGATGAAGACCATCATGGGACAGGAGATCAAATTACTGTTTATCATGATGGATTTAATCATTTTACCCATGATAAACCCGATGGAATAATTTATTCCAAGTAATTTTCAATAAAAAGAATAAGACTTAATCTATTATTCATCGAACAATAAATTTTTAACTCGAAAATTTCTTGTTGATAGAATCCAGACTCTCCTAAAGTGTATTAGTCTCGACTTAATCGGACAATCTGGGTAGTTAAAGAACCCATAACAAAACCTAAAAATCATTAAAACGCAGTTTAGCTAAACCGTTATAAACCATTGCCGTTTGTATCATAAAAAAAAGACAATGCCCAATTTTTGCTCATTCCGGACTTATCGAAGGAGCCTGAACCTTTCATAAATATTGCAGTATAATGTTTTGCATATGTATAGCAATCAGCTCCCTGGAAAAACGTTAAAAACTCTCAAAAAAAAGGAGTTTCTTCTATATAAACAGTCTTTTTCATGGCTCTTATCCCGGCACTTCGGCTCCGCTCAGTGACCTTCGCCAGCAAAGTACGCAGCGCGCGCATTTGAGATATTCAAGCAGGTAAAGTACCAGTTCCGGGACCTGCCCGAGAACTGGACACGGATACATGTGTATCCGGAAAAAGAAGACTACGAAAGGTGGATAGATATTCGGAAGCTCTTCAAACGGTCTGTTTCGCTAATAATAGCCCTTGCCATAGGCGAGTACCTGGACCAGCTCATAGAGGAGCCTGGTTCCGCAGAAAAACCCGTTGGGAAGGATAGTTATCCTTCCAACTATCTTTTTGTGGCAAGGGAATCGGTTGGATTGCAAAAATTCGTCACTTACTTCGACTTCGCTCAGCACAAGTATTGGGGGTTTCCGGAAGCTCCTTTGCTGGAAGAGTTCTTTACGTAGGAACAAATCCCGTTCCAAAAACCGTTTCTCTTCAAAATAACCGCCCCTCCATGGATGATAACACTATAGCTATGCACGGGCCAGAGGATTGTGCCCGA
>JAAENB010000945.1 GCA_024224995.1 bacterium
AATAGTATTGCGATCTGCATCTGGCCTGGAAGTATCCCTCTTCTAAATGTGAGGACTGTTTGAGCGGAGCGAGTTCCGCAGCATTTAGAAGAGGGATACTTCCAGGCCCGCTCACTTGCACAATTTAGTTTCTTGAGAGAGAGAGTTAAATAAAAAACTTCAGCCCAAACGAGATCAGTGTGGAATGAACTATCGAATCCTCGTTTTTTAAGTCATATTGTTTCATTAGATACGAAAACTCGGTAAAAATTCCCAGGTGTTTAATAAGCATATAGTTGAGGCCAAAATAGATATTGACTCCCAGGATATTAACGACCTCATCCGAATCGTCCTCTGCTTTCATTTCATAAATAAGTCCGGCCCCGGTAAAAAGATGAAAATTATCCCCAAAGTCAAAGTAATACGACAGTCCCGGGTTAAATCCCCAGCCATGCTCCATAGTCACCGCAGCACCGCTTTTAGTCTCCTGCGTTAAATAATAAATACTGCTGCCAACAGCAAGACCATCAATTACAAAATAATAAAACCCCAGCTCCGGTGTTTTGTAAATACCTACTTTAAAACCGGCAGCATCACCCAAAAAATCTATCATTTGTAAATAACTGACAATGGAATCCAGGTTTATTAAGAAACTGCCGGAGGCGGTACTCCGGTAATTGAGCGAATTTGTGCTTTCGGAATCTCCTTTTAGTTTTAGATCTATTTTTTCCGAATCGGCAGGCTGTGCTCCGGCAAACTCCGCGCTAAATGATACAAGCAGGGCGCAGAATAATAGCAAAAATATATATTTTCTCATAATACTTCCTTCTTCTCTTTTAATGTGAATCTGTTTATTGATGTAAAAAACTGCCTACTGCATACTGGACCATTCGATCCTTTCTTCAGCAGCTCCGGACGGGTATGAAACCAGGTAGTAACCGCCGGAATTTTTCCTGTTCGTGAACTGTACAAAATATTTAATATAGGCAGTATATTTACCGGAAAAATTAATTGTCCCGTTAATTTCTCCATTTCCCGAAGCGCTTGATACCGCGGTCTGGGTGCCGTTCCATACAAGAACATCATCCATATAATTAGTAAAAACAAAACTGGCTTTTCCGCCCATGCCCTGCATATCGATCCACCAATGGCAGGTTCCCCCTTTGTCGCCGTTTATGGTAACATCGGTTGAAAGACCCGGGTTGGGATCGGCATAATCAAGTTTCGCGTGTATATAATCATCTTCAGCCATCTGGATAGCCAGGAACTGCTGCGCGGTAATCTCCGCGTTGCCCTGGGTATAGGCGCTGAACTTGCTCTCCTCTCCGCTGCTGTTTATCGTCGAAACCCGAAAAAAGAAGGTATCATCAGAGGTTACTGTTGTATCGGTATAGCTGAGCGTTGGAGAACTAATGTCATTTCCCACCTGGAGATACAAGCCGCTTGAGGAGGTAGACCGGTAAACCCGGTACGAAACCGCGTCGGCAACAGCAGTCCAGTTTACAGTAATAGCACCAACGGAACCTGACTCTGCCGTAACTAACGATGGAGGCGATAGTGCTGTTGGAGAAACAGAAAAACCGTTATTGCACTCACTATCGAGGCTCGCTTCTCCGTCACTGTTGACAGCGACAATTTTATAATAGTATTGAGTTCCCTGAACAACGGATTCATCGGTATAGGTAAAGCTTTTGTCCGAGCCGCCTCCGTCGTCAACAACAGGGTCAACCTGAACGGTCTCACTCGCTTTATTCCCGTTCTGAAAAAGACAGTCTATTGCCGACTGCAGCAGGAGATTCTGCTCATTTTCCAGTATCACCGGGGAATCATAACTGATCAGTTTGATATATTTATCATCAACAGCAAAGCATACCACTTCGCCAAAAGCTTCATTGATCTTTGTGATTACATCTGACTGGTTATATTGGTTATAATCAAACCATTCCCCACCGGTAAACGAAACCGACCTGCTTACCCCTCCAATGGTAATCTTGACAGTTACTGTCTGCCATACAATTACATAAACCCCGTTACCGCTCAGGTCAATGTCCGAAATAAATTCGGCTTTGGTAGTGGTAGAACCGCCCTCTCCGGATTGGGTAGTCATAAGCGAATAGGTTCCATCTAAGGTTTCCGAACGGTACACATTGTATGAAACAGCATCAGGAACAGCGCTCCAGCTCACTACAACCTTATTGGTATAATCTCCGTCAGTGGCAATAACCGTACCCGGGGCGTCGGGAAAGGTTCCTGTTGTTCCTTTATCATAAGAACTTAAATCACTTTCCACAAAGCTCTTGTTCAGTGCCTTAACCCGGTAAAAATAGATACTGCCCGGATCGAGATCCTCGTCTACATAGTTCGTATCAATCAAATTCTTCTGAGCCAGGAGCGTATACGCACTGTCGAAATTTCTTCCCGTACCCGGAGCATCAATAGATGTTCCGGAACCGTTTCCATCGGCAATATGGTTGATCAGGTCACGATTTGACTCACCAGGGGATTCCGCTATAACAGAGCGGTAAATCTGGTAATAATCAGCTCCGGACACAGCGTCCCATTTTACGGATATTTGCCTGTTATGTTCGGATTTTGTTGCAATAACATTTTCGGGTGGTGAAAGACTTTCAAAGCCGGCACATGACGAAAAGATAAAACCTGCAAGAAATAATAAAATAATTATATTTTTTTGAATAATTTTCATAAATAATTACCTCCAGAATTATTCATAGGGCAGTAAAACTTAAAAAATACCCTGTGAGAACAACTGAAAGTTTAAGCGGTTGTTCTTTTTACTCTCTCCCATTATAAAAAACACTTATAATGAGCCAATCTCTTTATAAAAATAAAGGGTAGGCCGTTTTTACAATACGCCTACCCTGTACTTCGTTGCAAACCAGCACATACTATAACTTGTCATTCTCATATACGTCAATAATTAAATTAAAAAAAATTCCATTTACTACTTCCATCCCCTAACACGCAGCAAATGAGCATTCACTCATGTTTTCACAAAAAGAAGACATCTACATCTTCCAGGTATACTTATCTTTATATATAATAATTTCAAAAGGTTTAATTCATTTTTTACTATACATATCTGCAAATTGTTTTGGTATATAATTATCGTACTCCCGGCAGACCCTGGTCCCAAAATCTATCCCAAGAGAAATAATATCATCCCACTTTTCCGCTGTTATGGAATCACAGTCCCTGGTCCGTACTTCATTACGCAGTATCCCATAGATCACCCCTGCGTTAAAACTGTCCCCTGCCCCTATGGTACTTACCGCTTCCACCAGGGGCACTGAATACTGCCCGGCGACATCTCCGGTCCGTACCTGTACCGGCTCTTTATTTGAGGTGTAAATTAAATTTGAACAACCCTGTGCCGCTACTATTTCATATGCCTCTTCAACCCGTTCCACGGAAAACATCCATTTAAAATCTTCATCCGAGCCGCGCACAATGTGCGCCAGTGAAATATTCTCAAGGATCAGCGGCCGTACCTGGTCCAGCTCACGCAGGTGCGCCTTCCTGAAATTCGGATCATAGATTACCAGCGCCTTATTCTCCCGCGCTTGTTCCAGCAGGCTCATAAGTCTTTTTCGTATATCTTTTGTTATGGCATAAAACGATCCAAAAAGCAAAATATCATCCTGTTTGATATGCGGCATTGTATGAGTTAACCGCTCTGCAGGGTATTCTTTATAAAAGGTATACTGAGCGTCCATGTTCTCGTCCAGGAACGCCAGGGCAAGAGCGGTTTTTCCCGCGTCATAGCGGTTTATAAATTCAACTGAGACCCCGTTGTTCCGGAGGAACCCTTCAATTATGTTGCCCGGGGAATCATTCGCAAACTCACTAATAAGACTGACCGGTACTCCAAGCCTGCCCAGGGATACCGAGGTATTCAGCATCGCCCCCCCGGCCTTCGCGTCTACGGGTTTGTCTCCCTGGAAAATACAATCAAAGACCGTCTCTCCAATAGTATATACGTTCCGCATCTATCTCCTCCTAAATTCCGGGTTTCCCGCACACATAGATCGTTGCGATTCCAAAAGCCTTCTTCTCCCGTTCCACCTCAGGAAACCCGTTCCTTTTCAGCAGCGCTGCCAGTTCCGGGGGATCTATAAATGTTGATATGGTTTCCGACAAATACCGGTACGCCTCCTTTTTCCCGGATACGATTCCCCCTATTACGGGAAGCAGTGTTCCCAGGTAAAACCGGTAAAAAAACGCCACCACCGGATTTTCCGGCCTGGTCAGTTCCAGTATGATAAGCTTCCCTCCCGGTTCCAGGACCCGCGCAGATTCCCGTACAAACATATCGATATCCGGGATATTCCGTATGCCAAAGGCTATGGTACAAAACCGGAATGTCCCGGCCTTAAACGGTAAATTACTGGCGTCGGCCGCCACCACCTCCGGTCCAAGCCAGCCCTGGCTCCGCCCTTTTACCAGCATTGGCACTGAAAAATCAAGAGAGACAAGAGCCGCCCCTGCTTTTCGAAACAGCTTCGACAGGTCACCGGTTCCGCAGCAGGTATCGAGCACCGCGGTGCTGCGGAGATCCCCGGCTTTCCGGATGACCGCCTTGCGCCAGCGCGTATCAATGCCCATGGACAAAAGCCGGTTTAACAGGTCGTAGGTGGGAACTATGGAATCGAACATCCTGCGGATAAACCGCTTCCGTTCCCCGGGATCATTATTATTTACCTGGTATGATAAATTTTCCTGCATAGAGGCCTCTCTTTAAGAAAGTTCAAGGTTCGAGGTTCGAGGTTTTTTATCCCAGGGTTAATTACCCGGAAAGAGATTAAACCTCTTTTGGACTTTCTTCCGTATTTTTTCCCCGCTACACAGGGTCGGTTGTGTCTTAATATACCGAAAAACGTAATTCGGAATGTAAATTATGCCAGCCTGGAGTGATGCCTCGGCAGGTTGTGAGGCTGTTTGAGCGGAGCGAGTTCCGAACAATCTGCCGAGGTATTCCTCCAGGCTGGCATAATTTACATTCCGGGTTGATATACCTTATATATGGCCCGCTATGCGGGGTCCGCACTCTTAAAAAAAAGATTTTAATATATTGTATTCCGAATCCCGGAGTACCGGGGTTTTTCCGGAGTTTTTTATTATATCAATGAGCTGGTTCATGTCGGTGCTTGTTTGAACCCCAGTTGCCTTTACCACAACCTCTTCGGTTAAAACCCCGCCCATATCATTGGCTCCCATTGTGAGTGCCACCTGGGCCAGTTTAAGTCCCTCCGTGAGCCACCCGGCCTGGATATAAGTGATATTGTCCAGGTAAATACGGGCGACTGCCACGGTCTTCAGGTAATCAATTCCCGTTGCAGGGACGATAAAATCCATCTTTGTATTATTTGGGGAAAAGGACCAGGGTATAAAGGCCCGGAGTATGCCGGTTTCATCCTGCACCGTTCGAACCGTTTCAAGATGTTCTATCTTCTCTGCCATGGTCTCGCCCATGCCATAAGTCATGGTCGCGGTTGAGCCCATGCCGTTCTCATGCAGCGCGTGTATCACCCCGCGCCATTCATCTTTTGTCAGTTTATTCGGGCTTACCTCATGCCGGACCCGGTCTACCAGGAGATCCGAGGCTCCGGGCATGGAATTGAGCCCGGCTTCTTTTAGAATCCCAATTACCGTTGAGAAGTTTTGCCCGCTCTTCTTCGCAAGGTAGACCACCTCTGCCGGAGAAAACGAATGCAGGTATATTTCCGGGAACCGTTCCTTTATTGCCCGTACCATCTCCACAAGCCGGTCAATGGTATACTCAGGATCAAGCCCGCCCTGGAGCATTACCTGTGTCCCGCCTCCCTGCACCAGCTCATCGATCTTTTCCAGAATCTCATCAATTGTCAGTTCGTAGCGGTCTACCGTGCCCGCGCGTGAATGAAAGGCGCAAAAGCTGCACCCGGCTTCACACCGGTTGGTATAATTAATTATCCGGTCCACAATGAAACCAACTGTTTCATTTGGGTAGATTTTCTTACGGCGTTCATCGGCCGCCCGTCCCAGTTCAAGCAGGTTCCAGGAAAAAAGCATCTCCCCTTCTTCCGGAGAAAGACGCTCCCCCGAATATATTTTATTTTCTAATTCTTTTTTCACAAATATCCTATTTCTTTAACCGGCTCAAGCAGCCCAAGTGACGCGGCTTCCTGAAAATAAAACCGGAGCCCTTCTTTGAGATTTTCGGTTAGATCAAATTTTAACAGCTTATAATAATAGCCGATATCATACTGAATATCGGGATACCGTTGTGATGCCTGCGCCACCAGCTCCTCTTTGTTATTGGAAAGCTCCATAAGCGAAAGCCGGTACGAGTTTATAACACTCCCAACCGGCTCTTCATACTGCTCCGCGGCCTCTTTCCGTACCACGAACAGGGCAAAGACTACGGGGTACCCGGTCTTTCGCATCCAGGTATCTCCCAGGTCATAACTATATCGCACCGGTGTTTTGCTCTCCATCATTGCCTCATTCCCAATAACCAGGGCCGCGTCAATCCCCTCCAGGGATGGATTGGGACCTACCGGTACATACTCCGGCGTAATCGCATAATACTTCTCCAGCAATATTTTTAATAATATAACAGATGTTTGAGATGAAGAAGTAAGCCCTACCCTTTTACCGTCCAGATCTTCTATGGGCATGGTGCTGTTTAATACTACGGACTTTACATATCCCACGGAACTGAGGCAAAAACCGGGCAGTACCAGCACCTCATCCTGCAAGCCCGCGTATGCTGCTGCCGAAACCGGGCTCATATGCAGTTCCTTTTCTTTGATAAGCCGGTTCAACTCCCCGGGATACCCGGGTACAATCTCCACCCCCGGTATGGGCTCCTTTTCAAACATATGATAATAAAAAGGATAACAATTTAAATAATCAATATATCCTATCTTCATGGTCAGTGCTCAGTTCCTCTCCTTATAATCGGCCGTTACCCGTACGGGTTCTCTTCCGGCCTCTGTAATAAGCCTTCGCAAAAAGCTTTCAGTTCCCAGGTCCGGGGTTTTTGCTCCTGCCGAGTGTACTACCTTTTCATAATTATATGTTGCGCCAATGTCATCAACCCCAAACGAAAGAAGGGTTTGCGCCATTTTTTCTCCCAGGTACATCCAGAGCCCTTTAATATGAGGAATGTTGTGAAGAAAAATTCTCGCTGCTGCATAGATCCGGATATCGTCATACCCGGTTGTTTCCTTTCGCTTTGACCGGATCTTTGTATTCTCTTCGTGGAAAGGCAGCGGTACAAAGGTTTTGAAGCCGCCGGTCTCTTCCTGTACCTGCCGCAACCGGGACATATGAGCTGCTATATCCCTGTCGTTCTCAATATGGTTATACAGCATTGTAGCATTTGTTTTTAATCCCATGCCATGAGCTGTTCTCATCACTTCCAGCCATCGTTTACCCGGGATCTTGCCCGGGGCAATCTGTTCCCGTTTGCTCTCATCAAAAATTTCCGCTCCGCCGCCGGGAAGTGCTCCAAGACCCGCGTCAATTAAACGGCGAAACACCGCTTCCAGGGAAAGTGAATTTATACGGGCAAAATAATCGTATTCCACCGCAGTAAAGGCAACGATAAAAATATCTTTTTTTACGCCCTTGATCCGTGAAAGCATCTCTTCAAAATAATCAAGCTTGAGACCGGGATTAAGCCCCCCCACAATATGAACCTCATCGATCCCGTATGCCGCTGCTTCCCGGACCTTTTGTTCAATGTCATCAAGGCAATAGAGATAGGCTCCTTCATCACCCGCGTCTTTTGAAAAAGCACAGAGCGGACACCTGAGCTCACAAATATTTGTATAATTCAAATTCATATTTACGCCGTAATAGGCCCGGTTTCCATTAATTGTATAACGCACGAAATCGGCAATAGCCCCGAGTCCTATTATATCGGCCGTGTTAAGCATAACAAGAGTATCATCCTCACTTACGGGAACCCCGGATTCCACTTTCTCCGCAATGGGAAGAAGGGATTTTTCGCTTATTAATTTTTTATTTAATCGACCGGGTTCAGTCATTTCTCTTTCCCCATTCCCTGAACAGCTGATGTTCAATCCCCAGAAGATTCAGGATTTTGCCGGTGACAAAATCAACCACATCACCTATTGTTTCCGGGAAGGTATAAAAGGCCGGTGCCGGGGGTAGAATATGGGCTCCGGCTTTTTTTGCCTGTACCATATTTTCGAGATGAATAAGATTAAGCGGTGCTTCCCGGGGAATCAGTATGGTCTTTCGCCCTTCTTTCAAAGAAACATCGGCTGCCCGGGTGATGAGAGAATCGGCATACCCATGGGCTATGGCAGACAGGGTTTTCATTGAACAGGGGGCTACGATCATCCCTTTATACCGGGTGGTTCCGCTCGCGGGAGCGGAAAAAAGATCATCGGAAGCATACTCTTTTAACAAATCATAATTGAACATATCGTCCCTGCTGTCAAGAACCTCCCGCATGGTAACAAACCGCTCCTCGTTCCCGAAGACCTCAAAATGTATGGTTTTCCATGCTGCCGGTGATACGATAACATCAACATTATTCCCTCTTTCCAGCAACTCTTCGATGAGCCGTATCCCGATAATCGCGCCGCTTGCGCCGGTTATTGCCACTATATACATAATCGCTCCTGAAATTCCGAAATCATTTATCTCAACTAATCACTTTCGCTTTTTATGTCAACAAAAATGCGCAATCCCCGTTAATCCTTGACAGAATCATCATAATAACCCCTGACTGAATCAGGGGTTA
Organism: bacterium; assembly: GCA_024224995.1. The sequence continues at coordinate 8,759 of JAAENB010000945.1, forward strand.
TTATAACAAAAATGAATTATTTAAAAACCGTTATTATTACAGCTATATTTTTTATTATTTCCGCAGGCAGTGCTTTATCCTTTCCCATTGATCTTACAAAACAGGATATTTATATTCGGAAAGGATTTCAAAAAGAATGGGTTTCGGAACTCCCTGAAGACAATTCCTGGAAAAAAATCCCGGGCTCAAAAACCGGCATGCGTAAAATAACCATTATGGATGCCGATCTTCCCGGTACCCCCAGGCGGGCTTCGTTCACGCTGAAATATTACAAGCCGCAGCTTTTTACGTATTGCTCGGTCTTTACTCTTAACGAGTCCCATATCTCAATAAATAAGATCCCGGGGCTCTATTTTGCCTATTTTGGGGGAAACCGGGAAATATATATCAACGGCAGCCTGATCCATAAGGAATGGCACGTCAATGATGACGGCTCAATACAAAAAATTGTAAATATTCGCAACCTGCTTATTCCAATCGATCCACGGGTTCTAACACCCGGAAAAAATATTCTCACGATAAAATTATATGGTGATCCCACCTATGTTACCACCGGCTTCTATCATGCCAAACCGTACCGTATTGATGACCTGGATATTTTAACAAAGATGGAGTCGGAAACCCTTACCCTGGTCCTTATATTTACTTATTTCCTGTTTGGTCTCTATTATATATTCATATACCTGTACCGTGCCGAAGAAAAGGAATACCTCTTCCTGGGATTTTTTGCGATTGTTCTTTTCCTCTATCATTATACCAGGACAAGGGCTGTTTATTCTATTATTCCCGATATTAATATTCTCGACAGGCTTGAACTGGTTTGCCTGTACCTGCTGCTTCCCCTGTTTATGTCATTTATGGATCGATTTCTTTTTAGAAAGACCGGTTTTTTTGTAAAAATCGTCTGGATTTTTAACCTTATACTGATCGTTCTAACGATCCCCACCACGCTTCCCTTTACCTATGATATCCAGATGGTATGGCATACCACGGTTGTTATTCCACTTGGATATATTGTATTTTTCCAGGTTGGATATAAACTCATCGGGGTTATTAAAGAACAGTATCTTTTGTACTCTGGCCAAACGATCCCGGACCAGATAGATGATATAGAACACCACGGCAAGGACAAAACCCGCGTTTTTTTCCTGGCTGTTAAATACGCCTTCATCCGCACTCATGCCGGAGGTATGTTCTTTTGTGCCATCATTATGGTTGCCTGCGCGGTGTTTGACAATATTGACAGGATTTATTTTCATATTGGTCTTGACATTGCTAAATACGGATTCATTTCCATTCTTCTTATTGTTGCCTTCATCCAGGCTAAGAATTTTATGCATGTTCATAACCAGATCAGGAGCCTCAATCTTATCCTGGAACAAAAAATTACCGATCTTGAAGACGCCAGGGACGCAATTGCCCATTCCGAGGAAAAGTATTCCCTTCTTATTGAAAGCTCGGAATCGTATATCTTTACATCGGATATCCAGGGAAACCTTCTTACGGCGAATAAGTCCTTGCGCAGGGAACAAAGAATCGGGTCAGGAAAGCTGAACAATCTCAACATTGGTGATCTTCTTTTTGAAGAACAGGTTAACACAAATATGGCCAGGCAGCTCATGGCAGACAAAATAAAAGAATGTGTCAGCAGCAATAAAATGAGCATTATTAGAACAAAATTCAAATCAATTACCAGCAACGAACCAAAAGAAATGCTGGTTCAGCTGGAATATATTACTACGGGAAAAAGAAATGAGATATTGGGAAGAGCTTCGGCACTAACTGAAGACACCCTGCTGAAATATCTTAACCGGGAAGACCAGGAATACGCTATTGCCAGCCATTTTACCATTGCCGAAGAGCTGACCCATCGCCTGGTTAAGAACGCGAAAAAGTATTTTTCCCCCTCAAAAATAACCCTGCTCCGTCTTTCATTACGGGAGATCCTTATTAATGCCATTGAACACGGCAACCTGGAAATCTCCTATGATGAAAAGACAGATCTCTCCGTTGATGGAGACTACCTGGCATATATTGAACAAAAACAGGGTCGGCCCGAATTCAAAAACAGGAAAGTCTCTGTTGATTACCGCCTCGGCAGTGACCGGATTACCTATATAATTACCGATGAAGGCAAAGGATTTGACTGTAGTTCAATTATCAACTCCCACAAGAATAAAGCCAACACTGAAATGCTCGGTCACGGCAGGGGAATTATTATCGCGGTCAATTTCTTCGATGCTGTTGAGTACAATGAATCGGGCAACTCGGTTAAACTGGTAAAGATCTTTGAGCGTGTCTGATCTTACCCGCATATTATGTCACATTAGCCCCAGGCCAAAAAAAATGCCCCTAAGCGACACTCGGGGGCAAGGAAGCTTACTTATATAAAATAAGCTTTTCAGTGTAAAATGATATTTCAAATATCGGCAAAAAGCATAAAATCTTTAATATTTTTTTCAAAGCTTCTCAAAAAAATAAATCCACTTCAGATCATTTTCACATAAATTTCACATAATCAGCCGGGAGCGATGATATAAGCACGTTCGACTGGGCCTTTGATATAAGCTCACCGTCTAACGACCGCAGATCCGCCACCACATGAATGATATTACTCCCTTCCCTCTTCCCACCTCTATTAAAGTGCCCGCCAGCTATTGAGACACACAGGGTAAAGGAAACTCACTCAAGAAACTAAATTGTGCATGTAAGCGGGCCTGGAAGTAGTATGGGCTCTTTGGATTGCTCCGGAACTCGCTTTGCTCAAACAGTCCTCACAACCCAAAGAGCCCATACTACTTCCAGACCAGATGCAGCTCGCAATGCTATTTAGTTTCTGACGTATTTTTTCCCTGCTGCACCGGGTCGGTCGTGTCTTAATATACCGAAAAACGTAATTCGGAATGTAACCTATGCCCGGAGTGATGCCTCCGCGGGTTGTGAGGCTGTTTGAGCGGAGCGAGTTCCGAACGTTCTGCGGAGGCATTACTCCGGGCATAGGTTACATTCCGGGTTCATATACCTTATATTAAGACGCCACCACGGGGTCCGCAATCCCCTGCACACAAACTCCTCTAAAAACTCACATCCCCTTATGTATGTGCTCTTTTCCATGAAACAGTGAATGGGGCTTTTCCAGGCCGTGAGCCAGCATAAATTCCGGGTCGTTCATTATTTCTACGGGTTTTCCGTCGGCGACGAACGCTCCTCCGTCAAGGATTATCACCCTGCTGCATGTTTCCAATATAAACTCCAGGTCATGGGACGATATGATCGTTGTTTCCGTGCCGGAATTTATAAACGAGATCAGGTTGCGCCGGACCCGCATATCCAGGTTTGACGTGGGTTCGTCATATATTAATACCCTGGGCTTCATTGCGACTAAACAGGCGATTGCCACCATCCGCTTCTCGCCCCCGGACAGATGATGAGGGGACCGTTCCATGAGCTCCGAAATCCCGGTCACTTCCCGTGCGCAGGCAACCCGCTCCTTTACCGCTTCCGTACTGAGCCCCAGGTTAAAGGGGCCAAAGGCTATATCGTCATATACTGTTGTATTAAATAACTGGTCATCGGGATTCTGAAAGAGATATCCCACATCAGGATTAAAGACCATTGGCTTTATATCTTTACCGGCAATCCGGATTCTCCCCTCTTTCGGCTCAAGAATACCGCATAAACAATGAAACAGGGTGGTTTTACCGGCTCCGTTTGGACCAACCAGGCCCACAGTCTCTCCTTCCCCTACGACGCAGGAAATATCACTTAATACGCTCTTTTTCTCACTATAATCAAAAGACAGCTTATCTATTTCGATCATCACGTTCCTCATAAAAAGTTTTTCTTAACCGGTCACCGGCCACCCGGCCCGCATCAATATCTCCGCTGCCAGCACACACCCCGCTACAGCCAGCATCCCTGCCATCTTCACGAAATCCTTCCCCTTCAGGTCGAATTCATGGTGATACGGCATCTCTCCGGAGTACCCCCGTAATATCATGGCATTATACACCCGCTCGGTCTGTTCATAGCTCCGTATGAGCATGGACCCGATGAGGTTTGCCGATGAGATCCATGACCGGATCCTGCTTCTGGACCGGAATCCCCTGAGCGTTAATGCTGTTTTCATCTTTCGAAGGTCATCAAAATATACAAACAAATAACGGTAGGTAAATAGTATCATATTTAACAGCTTCACCGGTATCTTTAAGGTCCGCAGCGCAGACGCGGTTTCCGTAAATGTGGCGCTGCTCATCATTACGGTAAACAGGAGTATTATGGCAGTGGTCTTAATCCCTATGAGGCCTGCCATATAAAGACCATCGTAATAAAGGCTTAGCACAGACCAGGTATACAACTCCTTCCCTCCCGAGGTTAAGGGCAAAAGCAGGAACAGGGGCACTAAAAACAACAGGGCAACCTTTACTTTATTAAGCAAAAACAACAGGGGTAAGCGTGATACAATCATAAGCACCAGGGCCAAAAACAGTCCCGCAAGAGCTCCGGGAATAGTCCTGGTTATGGCGATAACCAGGACCAGTGCCAGGAAAGACACTATCTTACAGCGGCTGTCCCAGCAATGTATTCCCGATGACAGCTGCGCGTATTTATCTATATCTACATGCATGCCTCTCTCCTACACACAACGCCCCTTCGGGCTCCATCTTTACCGATCACCGATCACCCGGCCTGCAGGGCCTCCGATTACCTTCTTTAAGCTCCACCTTGCGAATACGGGTTCTTTTGTCAAGCCTGATCTTTGCCTTTTACGATTGACAGATTGATAATATTGAATAAAAAAGGTATCGGAAAATTAAAATTCAAAACAAGGACAAGATAGAAACAGCAGAATGAATAAAGATCGAAAGTTTATAATATTAGTGGGAGACGGCATGGCCGATTTCCCAATAGAATCATTGGGAAACATCACCCCCCTGGAAGCGGCAAAGACTCCAAATATGGATTACCTGGCTCAAAACGGGGTTGTGGGATTAGCCAGAACCGTACCGGCAGGTATGCCTCCCGGAAGTGATACAGCCAACCTGTCCATATTCGGTTATAACCCAAAAGAATGTTATACCGGAAGGGCTCCGCTTGAAGCGCTTAACATCGGCATAGAGCTTGGCCCAAAAGATGTGGCATTCCGCTGCAACCTGGTAAATCTCGCGGAAAGCACAATGGAAGATTTTAGCGGAGGCCATATTGAGAATGAATACGCGGCCCTCATAATAGAAGAAATAGCAAACAATATCAGCATACCGGGAATAGAGTTTTACCCCGGCGTTTCATACCGGAATATTGTCGTATGGAGGGATTACCCATATAAAAACATACCGGGAACAATCCCGCCCCACGATATAACGGGAAAAGAGACCGGTCCCTATGTACCACAGGGAGAAGGAGCCGGCCGTTTAAATGAATTAATGAACATGGCCCGGGAAATAATAACCAAATCGGAACGGATACAAAAAGCAGCAGCCCGGTACAAAGGGACAGCCACGGCAATATGGCTCTGGGGAGGCGGCACAAAACCATCGGTAGAAACTCTCAATAGCAGGTTTGGACTGGAGGGCTATACCATATCGGCAGTTGATCTTATTCACGGAATTGGCAAAGCCGCCGGGCTCTCCTCTCTTCACGTGGATGGAGCCACCGGGTATATAGACACCAATTACGAGGGAAAAACCAGGGCACTGCTCGATAATATCAACACTGTCAATTATACCCTTTTACATGTGGAAGCCCCGGACGAATCAGGTCACCAGGGCAACCTGGAACACAAGCTAAAAGCAATAGAAGATTTCGACCAAAAAATAGTAGGACCGGTACTGGAAGGAATGAACGATTTTGACGATTATACCATCCTGTTTCTGCCCGACCATCCAACCCCTATTTCTCTTAAAACGCATACTCCCGATCCAATCCCATTTTGTATATACAACAAAAACGGGCGTGCCGTCAAAAATTTAGAAGCCAAACAGGTCTCCGGGTATAGCGAAAAAGAAGCGGAAAGTTCGGGACTCGTACTTGAGGATGGATATCGTTTGATCGAACTTATGATCAACGGATAACAGGAAAAACAGGAGGAACAATGAGAACTCTGCTAATTGCATTATCAATCATATTAATTACAGCTGCTATAATTCTTGGTGTTATTTTTATGGGAGGAGATTCCATAGAATCCGCCATAAGCAAAATTGATACCCAGGACTACAAAGAGTCTATTGAAATGCTTAACCGTCTTGCTGCGGTGTCCGATTATGAGAAGTCGGAAAAGATCTATTATCACCGGTGCCGTGCGATTAACAAACTGGCGCGGCAGTTTGAGGATGAATATAGTGATGAGCTGGCAGCCGCAGTGCCGGAAAAAAAGGGAACTCCCGATTTTGATTCGGCAAAAAAGAAACTGGATGAAGAGCTTACGGAGATCAACACTGAGACCGGCGGCGACCTCACCCTGGTTCTCCTGCGCAAGCAAAGCCGGATAATTGCCAATGGAAAATTTTACGATGAGTTTGCCGCCAAATATAAAGGAAGCGGCTTTATTGAAGATCTGGACTTTACGGAACTCCAAAAGCTCGAATTAACAGAGCCGGAAAAACTACTTGGAACACTTTCCAGGTTCTACAAAAAATATCCGAATACAAACTATATTGGATCAATGGTAAAAATAATTTTTAAGATATTCAAGCAGGGGAATATTAATTTTTCAAACCAGGGTGAATTTCTCCGGAATATTATTGTGTCCTACGGAAAACGGCACCCCACCAGTCCGGAATTAACAAAGATCTATATCCTCAAAGGCGACAATGTTAACCTGCGGAATTCACCCGGGATCGAAGGGGGGCTTGTGGGAAAAGTCAAAAAAGATACCCTTCTTATACAACTGGAAAAATCAATGGATACGTCCCAGATTGGGGATGTGCGGGATTACTGGTACCGGGTCGTTGACCTTGCAGGGCTCAGGGGCTGGATATTCGGCAAATTCCTGGTTCCTTTCGATATTAGCAAAGTCGAGATCGAGGAAATAAAAGAAGCATGGGCCATTAATGACGATTTCTCGGAATGGGAAAATTCCAACACGCCAAAAAACTGGCAGCTGGTGGCCGAATCCTATAAACCTGCCATTAGTTTCAGGTCCGTAAATACGGGAACCATTGTGAGTCTTAACGCGCCAAAGGGAAAAAAATCCGGCCTCTTTAGCAGGTATAACGCGTCAAAGGAATTCGCCATACTGTCAAGGGCACGGTATATTGCCGGTGAATCATTAACGCTTGTTGCCTATGTTTTTGGAGGAAATAAAATATTTTATATAAAATTAAAAGACGAAGAGATAGAGGTATGCGGTACAAAGATCCCCCTGCACACTTCCGACTGGCATGAATATTTATTAACCAGCGAAGACGGCAAATTCGCCCAACTCTCAATAGACGGAGATGTAACAGCCGCGCGAATTGCTCCTGTGGCAAGCACGGTATTTCCGGCGCGCGGGGTCTATTGTTTATATTCACCTCAAGAGGAGGCATCTGCCGGTGAATTGGATTACATCAAGATACGGTAGTAAATATACGCGCGATATTCTCAAGAAAAAATTCATTGGCGGGGCGGTCTTTTACAGCTAAACGGATATATTTTTCGTTCAGGAACTTAAAATTGGACGCGTCCCGGATAAGAATCTTAGCGGTTAGCAATTCTTTTTGTATGGCTGCTGCCGGCTGATCATTCAGTATTTGAACAAGGATAAAGTTAACAGAAGGTTCATAGGGTTTTAGCCAGTCTATCCCGCGAAGCGCATTATACAAATAATCTTTTTCCTGTTGAATAAACGCGGCTGTTTCATGAATATAATCAGTGTCATTCAGAAGTACCGCTGCTGCTAAATCGGCAAAAACATTCACTGTCCAGGGTTCCTGGTTTTGACGCATGTCCCCGTTCAAAGAAGTATCATAGCTAACCGCGTACCCTAACCTGAGACCGGGAATAGCAAAGAATTTGGTGAGAGAACGGAGTATAAAACAACCGGGGAATTCAGCAGCTACTAAAAGCGCCGACTTTTCACAGTGGCTGTTTATAAATTCAATAAAGGACTCATCAATAAAAACCCTGGAACCATAGCTGTCCGCTAACGATAGTATTTCCTTAATTGTATCCAATTCCAGGAACAGGCCCGTAGGATTGTTGGGATTACACAGCACAACCAGGTCATAGGCTTTTTCCATTTCCCGTTTTAACGCTGCCATATCCGGCTCAAAACCATTCTCTTCCCTGAGCTCAAAGTACTGAATATGAGTCCCGGTTTGTCTTAGTGCTGTTTCATATTCCGAAAAGGTGGGTGCCAGAATGAGCGCCTGCTTCGCCTGAACTGTTCTTGCGTATAAATAGATCAGTTCTGTTGCTCCGTTTCCAACAAGAATATTGTGAGCCGAAACGCCGGAGTGATACTGTGCCAGGGTTTTTCTTAAATCTTCGTAGCCGGGATCGGGGTAGTACCGCATAAGATTGAGATTCTTTATTATCTCATTTTGAAGTTTTTCTGAAACACCCAGGGGATTAATATTTGAACTGTAGTCAAAAATCTCTTCCCGGCCTACTCCATATTCCAGTTCTATTTTGTGGATATTACCACCATGTTTTTCCATGCAGCTCTAGTCTTTAATAGATTCGTCAATTTCCGATTTTTCAAAATCGAGAACTATTTTGTCTTCTTCTATTTTAACAATATTGTCCACAATACTTTTCAGATGCAGTTCGGTTTCCGGATTTACTTCTTTAAAAACAATAGCAAACCCCTCATCATTTTCCCGCAAAACCGTTCCATTCAGGTTCAGGATCAATTCCGAGCTTCTCCCGGTTAGATCAAGTGTTAAGGCAACGTCCGAATGTACCGGGATGTCCTCATCTATAGAAACAAAAATCCCGTTTAAACTGATATTTTCAAGTTCCGCTTCAATGGGATTGTCGTTGTAATTTACTATCGTTCTTGCTCTCAAAACCACTCGCAAATCATTTCGTTCATTCATAGTTTCAACTCCAATATATCATCAAAACGTTGGATCAAGCACAAATAGAGAACTTCTAGCCTCATTTTACCGGTAGATTAGAATAAATGCAAATAAAATATACCTTTTTATTCTTTTTTTTCAAGAAACGGGTAATACGTTGGTACAGCAGGCAGTAGAGTCTTGTTTCAAGATACAGTTACTATTTTTCCTGTGCAGCTACTTCATCGAGCTCTTCCCAGCGTTCGTACGCATGGGCCAATTCTCCTTCAACAGCTTCCAGTCTTTCTTTGGCTGCGGCTATTTTGTCACTCTCCTGCCGGTAAAAATCCGGGTCGCTCATGCTGTTAAAAAGCTCATCTTTTTCCGCTTCCAGGCTTTCCAGGCGTCCGGGGAGTTCTTCCAGCTCTTTTCTTTCATTGAACGAAAGTTTCCTGGGCGCTTCGGTCTTTATCCTCTCTTTCTTCTCTTTTGACAGAACTTTTTCCGCGATAATTTCCGTTTTGTCCGTTAACCGCTGACGAACCCAGTCATCATAACCACCTACATATTCCCGGACAATCCCGTCCCCCTCAAATGCCAGGGTACTGGTTACCACGTTATTTAAAAAAGCCCTGTCGTGACTTACGATTAGTATGGTTCCGGGATAATCAATAAGCAGCTCTTCCAGGAGTTCAAGGGTATCGGTATCGAGGTCGTTTGTGGGCTCATCAAGGATAAGCAGGTTGGAAGGACGGGCAAACATCTGTGCCAGAAGCAGCCGGTTGCGCTCCCCGCCGGAAAGGGCTTTTACCGGGCTCCGGGCTCTGGACGGAGGAAAAAGAAAATCCTCCAGGTAGCCGATTACATGCCGTTTCCGGTTGTTGACCATAATAGTCTCAGCTCCATTAAGAACATTATCCTGCACGCTTGTTTCTTCATCGAGCTGAGCCCGGACCTGGTCGAAGTAGGCCGGCTCAAGCCGTGCCCCCAGGCGGACGGTGCCCGTTACCGGTTTCAGCTGTCCCAGGAGAACCCGTATGAGCGTTGTTTTGCCGGAACCATTTGGCCCCATAATACCAACCTTGTCCCCTCTCATAATGAGAGTGGAAAAATCACGGATTACCCGGTTCTCTTCATTTTTATCATAAGCAAAATCGACCCTTTCGGCTTCGATTACCAGTTTCCCGGTCCGCTCCGCTTCATTAACCTGTAAGCGGACCGACCCGGTCTGGTCTCGCCGGTTCCACCGTTCTTCCCGCATCTTTTCAAGAGCCCGTACCCTTCCCTCATTTCGTGTTCGCCGGGCCTTAATCCCCTGGCGAATCCATGCTTCTTCTACTGCCAGTTTTTTATCGAAAAGCGCGTTCTGGGAGTCCTCCGCGTTCAGGAGATCCTGCTTTCGCTGCAAATACGTATCATAATTACAGGCCCAGTTCGTGAGATTTCCCCGGTCCAGTTCAATTATCCGGGTGGCCAGTTTCCGAAGGAAGGCCCTGTCGTGAGTTACAAAAAAAAGCGTGCCCTCGTAGCGGAGTAAAAACTCTTCCAGCCAGGCTATGGCATCAAGATCCAGGTGGTTTGTGGGCTCATCAAGGAGCAATATATCGGGATCGCCTACCAGGGCCCTTGCCAGTGCTGCCCGCCGTTTTAAGCCTACGGACAGAGAGTCAAATTCCGCGTCGGGATTGAGCTCCATTTTAGATATGACCTTTTCTGCCTGGCGGTTTATATCCCAGGCATTGTTTTCATCCAGAGCATGATGGACCGTGTCCATTTCTTTTAGAAGTTCACTGCTGCTGTCATCCTTTACCTGCTTGCTCAGGTGATGATACCGGGAAAGGAGCTCTCCTTTTTCTCCAAGCCCGCTGCACACCAGGTCGAAAATACTCCCCCCCATATTGGCCGGTATATCCTGGCTCAGCAGCGCTATCCGCACTCCGGGTTCCGTAACAATCTCTCCACTGTCGGGAGACGAGTCTCCGTTGATGAGTTTCATCAGGGTTGACTTGCCCGAGCCGTTCCTGCCCAGCAGACAGACCCGCTCCCCCCGGTCTACCTGGAAATTGATCCCGTCCAGTAGTACGGGCCCGCCAAAGGCTATGCTGATATCCCGGATTCGTAAAAGCGACATGTTGATATTCTCCTGTTTTGGACTGTTTTATAACAGGAGTACACCTAATTTGAGAAGAACATTTTTGTAAATCAAAAAAGTTTCTTACTTTTTGCTCTTGAGCCCCATCTATATGAAAATTAAAATAGGGACAAATTTGTCCCCAAACAATATTTTAAAAAAAGTTTACGATAAACAGAACAAAAATTATGACGGTATTCATGAAAAAATATGCGTTATTATTAATATGTTTGTCTCTGCAATTTGTCCAAATTGGCAATGTCTACGGATCAAAAAAGAGAATCCACAACTTTCCATTATATAATCTCGAGAGAAAACGATCCCTTCTTTATGAAGTGCTCCAATCTTTACCCGCAGACGGGTATCTGATCTTAAATTTTACTTCAATATACTGCAAGCCCTGCAGAAAAGAGATCCCGGAGCTTGTGGGGCTGCAAAAAGCGTATAAAAAAAGAGTATCACTCTGGTATATTTATTCGGAATATAATAAAACCGATGTAACTGCCAATGCCCGGGAAACGGGAATTCCGGATATGAATACAGTATGCATGGATCTGTTTGGCACAATAAAACGTGAACTGAACATCCGGAGTGTGCCATACACAATTATAGTAAATAAAAATAAAAAAATTATATCTATCATGAATGGGTACAAACCCGGGAATTTAAAAAAAATAACAGGAATACTAAGAGGTACAAATTAATGTTCAGCCGCAGCTTTGTAAAACAAAAATATATAATCGCAGCAGCACTCTTTTTCACGGTATTATCAGCCACAACTCTTGACGCGGCAGTGAAAAAGAAAGTATTTATCGGCGCAATAAAGGCCCGGAATGTTTCGGAAAATCTTGCTCATATACTTCAAAATAGTATCGGCAGCTCAATACTGGAAAACTACGGCAGCAGCTATTATGTTATTGATTCAAATGATATCAAAATTGCCTTGAGCAAAGAAGAATTCAGGCAGGTAATGGGCTGCTCCGATGAAAGCTGTATCAGCATGATTGGAGAATCTCTCAGGACCGATGAAAATATATACGGAACTATTTCAAAGAACGGAGGCTCATTAGTAATACTGCTAACCAACTCCCTGAGTTCAACGCTAACAAAAAAAAGCATTGTAACAATTCGCTGTAAAGAAAACCAGCTTGAGTGGTACGGTAAAGAAGCGGCTAAAAAGCTGATCAATCCCCGGTACCGGGTCCGGAAACCGGGAATCGGGGATATAGAGATTGCCCCGGTTGCCATACATCTTGAAAAACTCAGTGTAGAACGGGTAAAAGGGGTGGATATTTCTGTTATGAAGTTTTCCAGTCCCGACAGGGCAGTATCGGTTATTATTGGTTCCCTGAAACCGGATGTACGAAAAGGGGACAGCTACTTTAAAGATGGGGACTATTCCGATGCAGAATCAACATACCAATCGGTTTTGATTTTTTTATTATCTGAACTCACCTCAAAAAAAAGAAACAAACCGGAAGTAATAAACTTCGAAAAAAAAATAAAAAAACGTCTCTTTAACGCGATGTATATGAAGGCAGTGGACCAGCTTGATGAGGTGGATAAATCGGTTCATAATGAGAAGATTGAAGACACGGAAGAACTGAATGCTATAATAAAACAATATGATAAAATCTCAGAAGAAGTAATTAAAAAAAGAAACAATAATCCCGATATGCCTTTTGCACAATTACTCACAACCATAAATAACCGTGTTGACAATATATTCTTAAGCTATATTGCTTTTAAGGAAAAAGAAGCTGCGTCATTGTATAATAATAAAGAATTCAGCAACGCTGTTGATCTGTATAAAGATACCGTGAACCAGGCACTACAGATACGAAATGAAAGGGAAAAGCAAAAAACCCTTGCCCGTTTAAACAGAAAGATAGAAATAACACAAGCCACGGGCACAGGACTTCTTGCCTCCCGGGTCAATTACCTTCTGGATACGGCATTGGTAGAAAAGGCAGTCCGAAAGAATCTACCAAAAGCAAAAAGTATAATGGCCCAGGGGAAGGAATATATCAACAATAACAGGAAGTTTCTAACTTCGGAACTCTTTGATGATTATAATGAAACAGCGGATTTAATAGGAACAGAACCGTTGAAATCCAACAAGGCTATTGAACAACGTGCCATTAAAAAAGCGAAAATAATCAAACAGGAAAAAATTAACAATACGCGTAGAAAAAAGATCTATATTGACTTTACCGGTAATATAATGTTTTTTGATTCATCAAATACATCAACGTATGGTGGTGATGCTGCCAGGAATATAATAACATTTGGCCCCCGGTTAGGTGTGGCATTTAGTTATTTCTTTATTGATGCCCATTTACTGTACAATGATTCCGATTTGAATTTAGGTTTTTATGATGAAGATGGACAATCATACCAGCAATTGGAAATGTTTCAGTTAGGAGGCAGGGCTTGTTTGAATTTACCGAGCATCAAATCTAATTATTACATTGCACTTTTTGGAGGCTTTGGATACGAATATGGCAAATGCCATTTCCACTCAAACAGCAGTGCTTCCCCTGAGAAAGATTATAACTCCTCCCAATTATATTTTACTGTAGGATTTAATTTTCTATATGGAATAAAATCAGGATTGAAAATATCTATGGAATACCGCCGTTCCCTTGTCTCAAAGTGGAATACCTGGAATGGGGTAGCATTCAGTGTCGGCTACGCTTTTAATTTCGGTTCATAGCTTTTAGCCCCTCCCCTGCTATAAAATTTTTTCCCGAATTATCTTGACTTTCGGAAACCGGGTTTTAAGATACCGATAATCAGAAAATCAGGAAATTTTTTAGCAGAGGGGAAAAAAATGCCAGGAAAAAAACTACCGGGAATTATCATACTTATTATTCTTTTTGTACTCACTTTCTCATGCAAAACCACCCATAAAGGACCAAAACAGCTAATCGCGGTCCCGGCTTTTATCAATTCCACCAAACAAGAGTTTAGCAAAGACTTTCTAATGAATTTAAGCGATATGTATGCAACGGAGCTCATACAAAGCGGAAGATTTAAAGTAGTGGAACGAAACCGGATTGATGAACTCCTGCAGGAGCATAAATTGGCCATGAGCGGCCTCTTAAAGACAAATGAAGCCATAAAGATCGGGCAAATGGTACAGGCACCCTATGTTCTCATAACGGCAATCAGTAAATATACGGCTCAGGAAGACAAAGTAACTGTAGGCGATCTTATAGTTGTCAAGGGTTCCGAAATTGATATACTGCTCACCTCCCGGGTTATTGAAGTAAAGACCGGGGTAGCAGTTGCCGCAGCAAAAGCCGCAATACACCTTGAAAATGATCTGGAGAGTGTTAGAACAAAGGAGAATGTGCTCACCCTGGAAGGCAGCACGGACCAGGAAGTGAAACAAGAGATCAGTAAAGCGGTTAAAATTCTGGCCGAGGATATGTACGGGCAGTCGTTTTAGACCCTTCCGGTAATAAATTCTAAAAAAAATAAAAAATGCTTGACGTTGTTTAGAATTTCAGTATATTATTAAATAGATACTTCAACAAGGAGCGCGGTTATATCATGAACAAACAGGTAACGGAAATAACGACTATTAACAAACGCTATAGTGTTCTGGCGGAAAGTGACTGCTGCCTCTCATGCGGCGGCGCCGTCTCTCACACCGGGGTAAAGCCCGGGGAAGTATGTGTAGACCTGGGAAGCGGCAGGGGAACCGATGTTCTCAGGCTTGCGGACATGGTTGGCGAACAGGGCTTTGCCTACGGCATTGACATCTCCGAAGGGATGCTCAAAAAAGCCCGGAAAAATGCCAAAAAACTGGGTATAAACAACGCGGCCTTTATCCGCTCGGAACTGGAAAGCATTCAGCTTGACACGGGTATTGCCAATGTGGTACTCTCTAACTGTACCATAAATCATGCTTCGGACAAAGAGGCTGTGTGGAAGGAGATCTTTCGAATTCTTAAAGACGGGGGCCGCTTTGTTATTAGCGATATTTACTCCCTGAAAGAAGTTCCTGAAGAATACCGCGGCAATCCGGCAGCAGTGGCCGAATGCTGGGCCGGGGCCGTTACCAGGGAAGAATATATTTCAACCGTACTTGATGCGGGTTTTACGAATATAGAAGTACTGGAAGAAAGCAAACCCTACGCAAAGGGCTCGATTCAAGTTGCGAGCTTTACCATTGC
>JAAENB010000946.1 GCA_024224995.1 bacterium
AATATACCATCCTATAAATGTAATGGGAAAGTCAAAGATTTCACAAGGGATGAATTATATGAACGAGAATGGTGATATTTATTTTATAGACACAAACATCCTTGTCTATGCAACACTTGAAGACTTTGACGAAAAAAAACATAAACTATCCAAAGGAGCCCTGGAAAAAAAGTACGAGCAAGGAGCTCAATACTATATATCTACTCAAATTTTGAGAGAACTATACGCAATAATAACCAATAATAAATATCTAAGCAACCCGCTTTCCCCGGAGACCGCGAAGGATGTAATCAGCTACTATCAATCAGAGTTTAACCTGCTTTTAATCACAAAAGATGTTATATCCCGCCTCCTTGAAATTGTTTCCGGAAAAAATATAAAAGGGCAAAAAATTCACGATGCAACCATAGCCGCAACAATGATTGAACATGACATTAATAACATTATAACATTTAATGATAAAGATTTTAGAAAATTTACAGAGTTAAATGCAATAGTCCCCGGGTAAACGGGAACCGGTGGGAAAAAATCAGTCCCATAAAAACTGCCCGGGGCTCAAAATCAGTCCCCGGGCGGTGATTATCAGCATTAATCTTATTTCTTATTTTCTCTTCTTAGAGCTTTACATCAGGAAGATCCTGAAGCGCTTCATTGATAAGCGCCTCGGGATATTCATAGTCATTCAGCTCACTATTAAGATATTTTTCATACGATGCAAGGTCGAAATGACCGTGTCCGCTCAGGTTAAAAAGAATGGTCTTTTCTTTTCCTTCTTCCCGGGCTTTTTCCGCTTCAATAATGGCTGCCCGTACCGCGTGTGATGACTCTGGCGCCGGGATAATTCCCTCAATTCTGGAAAAATCAACTGCAGCTTTAAAACACTCATTCTGGTGCAGTGATATTGCATTTATAAGTCCTTCGTGCTTCAGGTAACTCACGAGGGGAGACATTCCGTGATACCGGAGTCCGCCTGCGTGGATTCCCGGAGGCATAAACGTATGTCCAAGAGTATACATCTCCACGATTGGAGCCATCTTTGCTTCATCACCGTAATCATAGCAAAATTTTCCTTTTGTAAGCGTTGGACATGCCGAAGGCTCTACCGCGAGAAACTCTACCTGCTTTCCGTTTATCTTATCCCGTATAAAAGGAAACGCTATTCCTGCGAAATTCGATCCGCCGCCTACACAGCCAATAACCACATCAGGATACTCCCCTACCATTTCAAGCTGCTTCTGTGACTCAAGACCGATAACTGTCTGGTGCAGACACACATGATTAAGAACGCTTCCCAGGGTATAATTAATATCGGGATTCATTGCTGCTTCTTCAACAGCTTCACTAATAGCGATACTCAGGTTGCCGGGATTTTCCGGATCTTTTGCCAGGATCTCCCGGCCTGTATTGGTCAGTTCACTTGGACTTGGATCTACCTTGCCGCCCCAGGTCTCCATCATAAACTTCCGATAGGGCTTCTGAAAATAGCTCACTTTTACCATATAGACATGAACATCTATATCAAAAAATTGTCCCGCCAGGGACATGGCGCTTCCCCACTGCCCTGCCCCGGTTTCGGTACTGAGCTTGTTAATTCCGGCTTTTTTGTTATAATAGGCCTGTGCTATTGCCGTATTCAGCTTATGGCTTCCTGCGGGTGAAACGCCTTCATATTTATAAAATATCTTTGCAGGTGTTTTTAACGCCTCTTCAAGTCTCCGTGCACGAAAGAGCGGAGCCGGTCTCCAGAGCCGGTATATATTCAGAACCTCTTCCGGTATATCAATAAACTGGTCCGGACTCATTTCCTGTTCTATGAGATCCGGAGGGAATATGGCTCCCAGTTCATCGGGCGTTACAGGTTTCCCTGTTTGAGGGCTTACGGGCGGTTTTATGGGGCCCGGTAGATCGGGAAGTATATTATACCACTGTTTTGGCATATCTTTTTCCGATAATAAGATCTTAGTTGATTCCTTTGGCATCGTTTTTCTCCTGGTTTATATATGGGGAGGCTCTGCCCCCTAAATGACAAAAATTGTTGCAATTTCTATCAACAATGCCAAAATTTGTAAAGGTTTTTTTTGATCAACATTTTAATCAACAAAAAAGGAGGCGGCAAATGAGTGCCCTGGCAGAATTAACGATATTCCCCACTGACAAAGGTGAAAGTGTGAGCAAATATGTTGCAAAAGCCGTGGAAATTATTAAATCAAGCGGCCTTGATTATGAAATGGGTTCCATGGGGACCTGCATTGAAGGTGATTGGGACCGGGTTATGGAAGTGATTACCCTGTGCATGAACGCTCTTAAACAAGAGAGCTCCCGGGTCTATATGGTCCTGAAAATGGATTACCGCGAAGGAAAAAGCGGCCGCATCAAAAGCAAGATTGAATCCGTGAACCGGCATCTTGGTTAAGGGGTCAGCTGCTCTCTCAAGAAACTAAATTGTGCAAGTGAGCGGGCCTGGAAGCAGATTGCAATACTATTTAGTTTCTGACGTATTTTTTCCCCTCGCAGGGGTCGCACCCCGCTATACAGGGTCGGTCGTGTCTTAATATACCGAAAAACGTAGTTCGGAATGTAAATTATGCCTACCGGGAGTGATGCCTC
>JAAENB010000947.1 GCA_024224995.1 bacterium
ACCCCTCGCAGGGGTCGCACCCTTCGCAGGGGTCGCACCCTTCGCAGGGGTCGCACCCTTCCCGGAATCTCCATAGCCCTGGCCTGAAACCAGCCAGTAAAGGCGTTGCACTGCAACGTCTCTCAGAACCAAACCTTTGCCCGGAGCATCTTCGCTTCGCAAAAAACAGACCCCGGTGTCGACAAAGTTTCTGACCTATTTTTCCCGGCTTCGCGGGGTCAGCTGCTCTCAAGAAACGAACTTGTGCATGTAAGCGGGTCCGGAAGTCCCGATTCCATCGGGACAAACCGCACCCCCAAAATCAACTACAATTTCCCCTCTTTTTCCAGAGTATAAATATCCGAAGGAGTTATGGTTTTTTTATTCAGGATTATTTGCGCTTTTTTGATTTTCTTAATACTGTTTTTATCCGAAACAACCCAGGCCTTGCTGTTTTCAACGGCCTGCCTGGCGATTTTCGCGGACATGGGTATGGTAATATACAGAGTTGCTTGTACCGGGATACCGCTCCCTGTTGCGCCCCGCAGTTTAAACGCGGCAGAGCACGGGGGAAAGGGAAAGATCGATTTTTCAAAAACAAAGGTATCTTCAACGGCCTCGCCGGGGTTAAGATTGTTTTTAGAGAAAAATTCATCCGCGCCGTATTGTACGGTTACTGATTTATTATTGGGAGAGCACGGAGAAAAAACGGCATCTACGGCTGAAAAGCTTATCTTTTCATTGAAGATATTTTTCATTCGCATCCTTACGCGGTAGCGCCCCCCGTTTTTAATGGGAAAGCGGTTATACGTTACCGGTATAACCCGGGATTTATTCCGGCTCGAAAGCCACTGAACATTTACGAAGGTAACTGAAGTTCTCCCCTGAACTGTTGTTCCCTGTTCATCGCTAACGCTTACCGTTACGATGTATGAGCTTGAATAAGAACGCTGTTCCCGGTCCGCGTAATTGTGGGTGGTAACGGGAGAGTTTGTCCGGTCTTTTTTCCCGTTTCCGAAATCCCAGTCATAGGAGAGGGTTCCGCGTAAGCCCGTTGCGGAAACAACTTCAAATTCAACTTCTTCCTGAGTTGAAGAGCTGAACCTGTTTGTTACTTCCACAGTTGGGCGGTTTTCGCACGATATTACATCAATGTTAAGAACCCGGTGATCCCGGTGGATGGCACCGGCATTGGCAAAGACGTGGATTTTCTTTTTTCCGGGCCGCTGATATTTCAGCAGTACGGGATTCCCCCGGGCATTGCCTACGCGGAAATTTATATCTCCGTTTGAGCCGTAAGGATTTTCGGCTTTTACCGTTACCATGAATTCCTCACCGCTGCATACCGGGGTCTTTTCCAAAATAACATCATTGATGATATTTGCTTTTTCCAGGGCAATAGCATTCCCCGGCATATTATTATCAGCATGCGCTTCTTCATGCCCTGCTGAAAATTGAGACCCCGTAGCAGAATTCCGCCCGTTATCTATATTTTCCATAGTATCTTTAGACGGTAAAAATATTACTTTCACGAGTATTGATAAAAATACTAAAAACAATACAAAGAAAAACAGGCGTTTTAATTTCATTGGTATACCCCGTATTTAATCATCACATTTAATCATCATATTCAACTTTCATTGACGCTGTTATATTGTCGAAGCCGTATCCCGCAAGAAAGGGAATTTCGCCTCTCAGGGTTACGTCTCCGGCGTTATAACTTGTTCCGTCGTAAAGAGTGACTTTTAGTCCATGATCGATTTTTATTGATGACAGGGTGTTGACCTTTTGACCGCGGTCAAGGAGGTCGGCTTTTTTATAGTTCCCCACGGTTAGAGTTGTGACATTGCCGTCGGTGCCTTCGAAGTTGTCTTTGTTGTAACAATGGACTACGGGAGTTCCATCGCCAACTTTCTCCTGTATTTTAATAGAAGATATTTTATTTTTGAAGTTAAATTTTTTATAGAGATCGGGACAGTCACTTTTCAGCAGCACCTGCCTGCCTTCATTGCCGTCATCCATATAGACCCATACTTCTATTGCCGGATGCAGAATAATAGATAACGCTTTATCGTTAAGGCTGCCGTTTAAATCGTAACTGCCCGTGCCTGTATAATCGGCCAGGGTATTTTCATAATTTTCCGATGAATATAATCTCACCAGGATATCATCATCGTTTTCCGTATCAATGAAATATCCTCCGCTGTAGGCGTGGGTTTCCATTTTCCCGTAATAACTGGTTTCGGTTGTTTGTATTCCCGGGTAAGTACCAGCAGGATTCATCATGGAGTTCAGGACCAGGTGATCGGGCGCTGTGGCGTAGGTATGGATTTCATCTTCGAAGGCTCTCCAGGTATCGGAGGTGTCATTGTACACATCAAGGCCAAAGGCGTTTACTACCTGGTTCGCGATCTTTTCGGCTACCGCTTCCTCATCCACGAAAATTCCGCCGAATGTGCCGGCCGCGTCTTTTACCGCGTCAAGGATTATATCGTACAGGTTGTCGTACAGCGTAAACGCTCCTTCATTGATCATTTCAGGCGGGGCGTAAAAAATATTCATATCGAGCCCATTAAGATAATGGGCGAAGAGAATAGTTCCGGAGCAATTTCCTCCTTTTCCCGAAACCAGATAATCCGTATTATTAAACTGATCAAAAAAGACTTCTTCCGTTTCATTGATATACGAGTGCAGGCGATAATATTGTTCCAGGTAAATAAATGTATCGGCAATTTCTTCCAGTAAAGGACGATATACCGATTCAGAATCGTCATCCGGAGACAGTATAACATCTGTTGAACGCCCAAGGGGCCAGCCTGTTAATCCTTTGTATGAATCGTCAACAGTGTCGCTTACCATTCCGGGCGGGCCGTTTTCCACGTCATTGGGCTCAATCATCGTGGGCACGCCAAGCCAGTTTGTGATGAGCGCCATTTGATCTATATCAAGGGTATTATGACGGATCGTTTCTCCATCATCTATCATCATTCCCGAATGTCCCCAGTACCCGCCAAACGCCGCGGATAACACTTCCCCGATCATTCCCGACGAGCTTCCCTGGAGCAGAGTATCACCTTTTTTCGCGTTCGCCAGTGTTACGGGCACATAGATGATCTCTGAAAACAGGTTTCCCGTCATGAGACATACGAACAGTAATACCATACAAAATTTTTGTGTTCTTTTTTTCATAGCATTCCTTCCTTTAAAATATTAAGCTTTATATTCAAACCAGCCGGACGGTTTTATCTACTCTGTACAAAGGACTCTCTTTGTCAAGTATATTTTGCGCTTTATTGCACGCAAAATATGCAAAAACTTGTTCCGGATAGATAATTACCACATTGAAAAGAAGGGGTATATTTCGCAACGAATTTAATTGTTCTCCGGGTACTATTTTAAAATTATTATAGACAGTATTGGCCGCGGATTTAAGTCTGCTTTGATGGATCATTTAAAAAATAAAATTGATATTTTCACCGATGGCAGCTGTAATCCTGTTTTTAAAATCGGCGGCTGGGCCGCGATACTTCTCTTTGACGAAGAGGAAATTTTATTACAGGGCAATGAGTTAGAGTCGACTCATAACAGGATGGAGCTGCTTTCGGTCATTAAAGCTCTTGAGTATATTGAAAAGCATAACCTGGTTAATTATTCTATTTCCATTCACTCCGACAGTCAGTATGTTGTGAAATTAATCGACCGGAAAAATAAATTAGTATCCGCTAATTTTCTTACGAAAAAAGGGAGCACCATTCCCAATAAAGACCTGGTTGAAAAAATTTTCTATTTTATCGATTCGCTGGATCTCGGTTTTGTAAAGGTTAAAGCTCATGAGAAGAAAAGTGATTTAAAAAATTTTAATCGTGATGTCGATAAAATTTCAAGAAAGATCGTTCGTGAGTATGTCCGGGGTTTAGCTCAAGATTGATTCAATAAAACTATTTCAGACAGGTGAAATTTTTAACTTGCCAAAAACCACGATGTATAGCACAATACAAACAAACCCAAACCAGGAGCTGCTGCCACATGAAATTTTTAAAATACCTGCATAAATTTCTATTCTTTCTGAACGATATAACAGGGAAACGGTTTTTAAAAACGCAGGAACCCATAGAATCGAAGCGCTATCAAACCGGGGAAAAGCAGTCCAAAACTCTGATGCTCTTATTACCGGGAAGGAATTCAAAGCACATCGATTTCCACGAGTTCGGCTTTATCGATGCCATAAAAAACGCCGGCGCGCCCGTAGATGCCGTAGTGGTAAACGCGCACCTGGGTTACTATTACCGCAGGAACCTCCTCCCCCGCCTGCTGAACGATATCATCAAGCCCGCGAAAGAAAATGGATATGAAAGCATATGGATAACAGGCATATCAATGGGCGGAATAGGCACGGCATTATACGCGCAGCTCAACTATGAAACAATAGACGGGATCTTTCTCATCGCGCCGTTCCTGGGAGAGGTAAAAGTCATAGAAGAGATACGAAACGCCGGAGGCGTAAGCGCCTGGGAACCGAAAGAGCCCTTTAGTGAAAAGGATTTCCAGCGGCCCTTATGGAAATGGTTTAAAGCGGCCCTGGCAGACCAGGAACGCTATCCCAAAATATACGCGGGGTACGGGACCGAAGACAAACACGTGGCAAACACCGGGTCAGTGGCATTGCTGGAAAATGAACTGCCCCGAGGCCGGGTGTTTACGGCGCCGGGCGGCCACAGGTGGGCGCCCTGGCTGGAAGTGTTTAATAAATTTTTACAAACGGAAAAATTTATATGAAAAAAAGACCATTCTACAAAATAGTGCTGCCGGTAATAATAATCCTGCTGGCAAGCAGCAAATGCGGATTGTTATATGTAACTTCGGAACCAATAGATACGATTTATCACCAGGATAAAAAAAGATCCAATACATTGGTGATATTTTTACCGGGCAGAAGAAGCGGACCGGATGATTTTAAGAAATATAATTTTGTCTCTCTGCTGAAAAAATTACCAAAACCCGTAGATTCGGTAGCGGTAGACGCGCATATTGGATATTACATTGAAAAAAACCTGGGAGAGCGCCTGTATAAGGATATCATCAAACCCGCGAAAAAAGAGGGTTATACCAGGATATGGCTCACGGGCATTTCCCTGGGAGGAACGGGAGCCCTGCATTACTCCAAACAATACCCGGCCACAATAACGGGAATAATACTGCTGGCCCCCTACCTGGGAGAAGAAGAGATAGTAGAAGAAATAAACAAAGCCGGAGGCCTCTCGTCGTGGAAGTCGGCGAAAACCGTTACGGAAGAAACCGATGACCAGCGAGCGCTCTGGGCCTGGTTAAAAGAGTATCCCCATGAAAAAAGCGACGAAGAGCCCTTATTATATTTAGGATACGGAAAGGATGATAAGTTCGCCGCCAGCAATGACCTGCTGGCGAAGGATCTCCCCCCGAACCGGGCTCTCAAAATACCGGGATACCATGACTGGCCAACATGGAAAATTCTTTTTACCCGGTTTGTGAAAGCGGGAGTTTTGGAGTGATACCAGGTAAACACCACCCCTCGCAGGGGCCGCACCCCTCGCAGGGGCCGCACCCCTCGCAGGGGTTTGGTTTTGGAGACGTTGCAGTGCAACGCCTCTACGGGCTTGTTTCCGAAGATTTTATCCAGGGGCAAACACCACAAAGGGGTAACAACCGAATAAACGCCGGGCAATAATACCCATGCTGAAATTGATCCATTTCTACAAACAATTTATTCCGTATTCTTTCCCCGCGACACTGAGTCGGTCGTGTCTTAATATACTGAAAAACGTCATTCGGAATGTAAGCTATGCCGGGAGTAATGCCTCTGCGGAATGTGAGGCTGTTTGAGCGGAGCGAGTTCCGAACGTTCCGCAGAGGTATTGCTCCAGGCATAGTTTACATTCCGGCTTGATATACCTTATATTAAGACGCAGCCCAGGGGCCGCGCTATATATCAGGATTACACCCGCTCATTCAGCCACGAAAGAATATCGCCATAAACTTCTTCCCGGTTAATTTCATTAAGCATTTCATGCCGGGCACGGGGATAACGCTTCAGACTAACATCACACACACCGGCTTTTTGATAATTCTTAAAAACCCGGTTAACTTCAACACCATGTTTCCCGCCGGCCGGGTCCAGCTCGCCGGAGAAGAGGTAAATAGGCAGGCCCGCAGGAGTTTTATTAAAAGTTTTCATTTTACCGGCGCTAATAACCCCTTTGAGCAGTTCATAAGCGTATTCAGTAGTAACAGTATAGCCGCAAAAAATATCATCAATATAGTTTTGAACAACCGCCTCATCTCTGCTGAGAAAATCATAATCAGTAGAAGGATTTTCAACACCGTCATTTAACGTACCGTAAATCAGCTTGTGCAAAGCAGGACTCCCGGACTTTCTCCCTTTGAAAATCATAGCCAGGCGGGCAAGAATCCTGCCGGAATGGAGTAAAGCAGGATTGGCGCCGCCCGTACCCGACAGGATCGCGCCCTGGAGGCCGTGAGCATATTTCGCAATATAGTCACGCACAAGTATTGACCCCATACTATGGCCCAGTATAAAAACCGGTTTACCGGCAAACTCATTTTCAATATCACCGGTAATTTTTTTCAGGTCTTCAATAGCCAGCCCCCACCCGTCTTTCTCATCGGAAAAGTACGACAGCTCATCCTCGGAACCGGCAGTTTTACCATGACCGCGAATATCACCGGCATAAACAGCGAATTTATTATTAGTAAGATATTCGGCAAAATTACTATAACGGTCCGCATACTCAACAGAGCCGTGCACAATGTGCAAAACCGCCACAGGCTCACCCGAATCCGGAAGCCACCGGTTAACATGAATCGACATGCCGTCGCTCGAAATAAAAGAATACGCGTCTGTTTTCATTTAAACTTCCTCCCCCGATGGATCTAAGTACAATATACCAAAAAATTGTTTGCCTGGCAAACAATTTTTTAATTAATTGACATATTATAAAAAAAAGTTACAATATGAAGCTATGAAACAAGCGGAAAAGAATAACGATTTCAGCAATCTCCTGGAAAAGCACCAGGAATTACTGGAAATAATGGTGAGGTCGTACAACGAATACGCCCACCTCCACACCCAGCAAATATTCTATGGAACCGATGAAACCGTGAGCCTGGCGCAAATCCAGGTCCTGGAATCGATATTACGGGGCAAGGATAATAACATGAAACGGCTGGCAGCGGACCTGGGAATAACCAAAGGCTCGTTAACGAAGAATATCAAAAAGCTGGAAGAAAGAAAGCTGGTAAAACGCTACAAACAGCCGGAAAACCGGAAAGAAGTCTATGTGGAAATAACGGAGCAAGGCGCGCGCCTGTACGCCCGGTACCAGGAGTACATATTTAATAAACTGTTTAAAAAAATATATAATAAGTTCGATAGCATATCACCCGAAGATATAACCCTGCTGAAAGAGATTTTTTTACTGGTAAACAACTTTATGGAAGGAAAAAAAACAGGTAAAGATCTTGACGATTAAACAAATTATTGATACAATTTTTTTATACAAATACAGAGTAAACATACCATAAATCTTTCCGCCCGGAGCGTGTTATGAGAGATAAATTTAAAAGCTTAAAATTCATCGTGTCTTTAATGGTAGTGGGTATTTTTTCACTTACGATTATCGCCCTTACCATCTTTGCCCGAAAGCAGGCCATGGACCAGCTGGAAGAAACCTATAAAGCAGAATACATTAAGATGGCTCAAACAGTGGGCACGGAACTGGAGGACATGGTAAAACGGCAGGTTCTCTTTGCGGAGTCCCTGGCAAAAGATCCCACAATAGTCCAGGCCGTAAACACCGGCAACTACGCCGTAACAAACCGGATGCTGGCGAACGTTCATAAAACTATGGGCATCTACGAAAATATGTTCATATCCACGGCCGAAACAAAACCCGTAATCAAATCAGCGGCAACCCCTCAAGCAATAGGCATCATGTTTGCCGGTATTGGATACGATGACAATATCGCGGCCACACTCAAAGGAAAGACTCACCTGAGCAAACCGGGAATCTCCCCGGCATCAGGTCTCGGGGTATCCCTCATTACGGTGCCGGTAAAAATAAACGGCCAGATCCGGGCAATATTCGGCCTCCCCCTGGACCTGGGAAGCCTTACCAAAAAGATAATCCAGGGAACAAAACTGGGCAAAACCGGGTATTTTGTTCTCATCGATGAAAAAGGACTAACCTTTGCCCATCCCAAAGAGAAGTATAATCATAAACTCGACATTGCCAAATACCCCTTTGGACCAAAGATGCTGACCCTGGCCCAGGGGAAAATACTGTATTACAGTTTCGAGAACAAAGACAAAATCGCCGCGGTATACAGCAGCGCTTTCATGAGAACAAAACTGGTTGGTTCGGGATACATTGCCGATTACATGGATAAAGTTGACGCCCTGGGAATTCAGATGTTCATCGCGGGACTTATTTGCATCTTCACCACAGCGCTCATGATTTCTTTTTTCATAATCCGGCGGTTAAAACCGCTTGAAAAAGCAAAAGAACTGGTAACGGCAATCTCCGAAGGAGACTTAACCAAAAAATATGAGGGCAAAATTTCGGGAGATGAAATCGGCGGGATCATAGAAGCCATCAGTAAAATGGCAGTGCGGATAAAAGAAATCGTAGGACAAATACAAATGAGCACACAGACTGTAGCCGGTTCATCAGAAGAAATTAACGCTACGGCCCAGAATCTGAGTCAAACATCCAATGAACAGGCAGCCAATGTGGAAGAAATCACCTCATCACTGGAAGAGATAGCGGCAACCATTACTCAAAACACGGAGAACGCCAAAAAAACAAACGGAATGGCAACGACCTCCGCGGAAGAAGCGGATGAGGGAGGCCATGCCGTGGAAGAGACCGTAACTGCCATAACCTCCATATCGGAAAAGATCAGCATCATTGAAGATATAGCGTACCAGACAAACCTGCTGGCGCTTAATGCCGCCATAGAAGCGGCACGGGCCGGGGAATCGGGAAAAGGTTTCGCCGTAGTTGCCGGAGAGGTACGCAAGCTGGCGGAACGAAGCCAGGACGCGGCCCAGGAGATCAACAGGCTGGCGGCAGATTCAGTGAAAATCGCGGCCAGGGCGGGAGACTTGCTGCAGGTAATAGTCCCCAGCATCAAAGAGACGGCAGACCTGGTACAGAATATAACCATCGCTTCGGAAGAACAGGATATGGGAGTAAACCAGATTACCATAGGCATGGACCAGTTAAACCAGGTATCCCAGCATACGGCAACCGCCTCGCAGGAGCTTGCCTCTACGGCGGAGAGTTTAAGCGGCCGCGCGCAGCAGCTCCAGGAGCAGCTGGAATTCTTTAAAATAGGTTCTGCCGACGCGGAAAAAAACAACCTTAAAGAAATAGAAATGCTGTAGAGGCCGGTACCGGCCAGAGGAAATAGTCATGAAAAAAATTAAATAAAAAAAAATTGTTGGTACAAATTTGTCCCCAAACTTTTTTTGCGATAGTGCTTTACAAAACATCATTGTTGATTATTTTTACGGTAATAGCAACACTATGTTGAGGAGGGGTATATCACATAACAAAGGAGACAAACCATGAATTTTTTTCACTCTATCCTCTGCATTCCCCTGGCCTTTCTTGCCATACTCACCGCTTCCTGCGACAACTCCGTGGAAGATTTCGGAGCGGCCGGGCTGTTCGCGGCAGCCGGGCTGTTCGCGGCGGCCGGTTCCTATACTACAGTGGGCATTAACTACGGTCCTTCGCCGGAATACAATTACCGGGACGAAACAGGCGCGCTTGTGAGCGGGGAATGGACCGCTCCATACACACAACCTGTTGACGTATCCTCTGTTTCAAACACCTTTACCATCAACGGCGAAACAATAGACTACGGCGCCTATACCTACGCGGACAGTGACGCGGATTATTCCGTAATCAACACCCGTGAAATCAGCATGGACAATGTCCCCTTACGGGCAACGGGTTTTATGCCAAACCCGGAACTCCATTCGGGCCCTTTTCCCCTGGTTATCATTGTACATGGATATCACCCTGTACGTAACTCTTTGGGCTCAATTGCTCCGGGAATGTCTTTCAAGGGATATGAATACATAACCAGCCACCTGGCCTCTCACGGGTTCATTGCCCTTTCCGTTGAAGAAGACTTTTTAAACGGCAACAGGCATCTCATTCCCACGCAGCTGGGAGTGGTAAAAAGCGCCCATACTACCCGTGGGTATGTGATCCGGAAGCACCTTGATGAAATATACGGATTTAATCTAAATTCAAGCTCCCCGCTTTTTGGGAAGGTTGATCTTGGCAATATCGCTCTCATTGGCCATTCCCGTGGCGGTGAAGCCATACTCTACACCTGGTGGCGGAACCAAAAAGAAAAAGAACAGGGCGATAATCGTTTTACCATTCGTTCCCTTGTTGGAATGGAGCCCATGGCAAAAGTGCTCAAAGATGAGATCAATATTGATGATATATACCTCGCGGGTGACGTAAATTATTTTTTAATGCTTGGCACCCATGACGAAGACGTATGGCCCCATCTTGGACTGGAGACCTATGACCAGGCCATTTATTTGCAGGGTACGAACGAAGAGGAGCTGAACCTCTCGGGTATGGCAGAGCGGGGCATGATCAATATTTACGGCGCCGATCATACGCAGTTTAATACTGTCTGGAAGCAGCATAAAGAAGACGGTATATCCTTTACCGAATTAAATTGTAATGCCCTGGTTAAATCACCGCATATTGCCGCTGCCTACGCGGGAAAGACCTACAGCAGCGAATCCGGTACCGTGGACCTGGCAGATACCGCCGGTCTCCTGGCAAAAGAAGCTCAGCAGGACGCGGGAAAAGCCGCTATTACTGCCTGGCTCAAAAGCACTTTCACCACTGATGAGGCTGCCAAAAAACAATACAGGGCCATGGCCCTGGGAAAAATAAACAACAGTTCTCTTTCTGAGGTGATTACGAAATCCGCTTACCAGGGAAAGCGGTTTTATTTTATTAATCATTTTGAAGACGATAATAAAACAAGCGATTCCGCTGATACATGGAGTGACGGCAATACGAGGGGGACCGCGAATTACCTGCCGAAACTAAGCTGGTATGAAATTAATATCTCTCAAAAAAATCAATGGTATGAAAGGAAACTGGACCCGGTTTTTGGTTCTTCCGCGCTGGTTCCGGGACCAAGCAGACCGGGCGGTTCTCAAATACTGGGCATCAAATGGAAGGACTGCACGCACCGGTATTATGAAATGGATCTTCCAACTATTAAGCCCGAACTTGCGCCGGATTTTGATTCCATGGATATGCTGGCTTTCCGCGCCGGACAGGTATACGACGAAAATCTTTCGGCAGATTTTAATGAACCGGATCTTGAAAAATCATTTTCCGTTCAGCTGCTTCTTAATGATGATACACTCACCAGTGAAGTAGTAGTAACGGTTGAACCGGCTCCTGTTCTGGAATATTATATGAATGGTTCTCCTGTTGTTTTTGACGTATCAAAAACAATGCTTCATACGCAGAATTTGTCCCTCAGTTCTTTTGCCGCAACAGACGGAAGAACAATAGTCCCTTCGGATATCGATAAAATTTATTTTAAATTTAATATCGATGAACGGGGCTGGATTTATTTTGACGATATTCAGTTTACCACACAATAAACAACTCGCGGCTGCGGCAGGGTGAGTGTTTTTACACCCGCCCTGCCCTGCTCCAAGCAGGGGGAACCTATAGCCGTACCTGGTATTTTAGCTGAACCAGCAATTCCCTGGACGGCCCCGGCAGCGGGGCATGACGAATGTCACTATAGGGCACAATGAACATAAAATCATCGTCCAGGATATTGTACATACCAATGCCGGCATTAAGCCCGGTAACAATTAAATCCCGGTAATAGAGAAAAAGATTCAAAAAATAAGCGGGAGCGAACTCTTTAATAAGAGGAACTCCTCCGGAATCATAGCGGGAATACCCGTATCTTTTTGAAAGAAAAATAAACGACGGATTTATTGAAAGTCCCTTCCATATGTTAAAATGGCTGTTCAGTGACGCCTTATGGGCAGCCATTCCAAGAAGAAGATCTTCATCTAAAAGTCTGCTGTTTTGAAAATCATAAACCCGGCATGAATCAACTTTGTTTTCATTGACCATAGAAAAGCTATAAGAAAGATTAATATAGCCCCATTTTTCCCTATACCGGATCTCGGTTTCAATCCCCCTGGTTCCGGTCCGGTCGTAGTTCACATAGGCCTCATTACCGGGTTCATACCGGTACACAATGGGATCCTTTATAACAATATCAAAAATATTTACCAGGATCGATAAATCCTCTGTTATAAGATAGCCAAGCTCCGCTTCAATAACCGTTGTCCTTTCGGGCTTGATTTTGTTCGCTAAACCCGAGGGATCTTCGAAATCCTGAATATTTTGAATTCCCGGCGCCCTGAAGGCTTTGCTGTAGAGCGCCTTGGCATGAAATTTTTTAAATGCCTTCGTAAGACCAATACGCGGAGAATAGGAGCCTCCATATTCATTATTCCGGTCGTACCGCATCCCTGCCGTAACATTCACGTACGGGCTCATGTATTTTTGATATTTAACTGTAAAACAGCCTGCAAACCTGTACTTGAAGACTCGATATGTTCAACAAAATCAAAATTATGTCCATTTTTCATGAAAAAATATTGACACAGATCCCATATTGTTTTAATCAATCCTTCGGACTGACCAGTCAGTCCGGACAACTAAATATTGGGGGATTATATGCCAAATACAAATCTTTATTACGACAGTCTTCACAAAGCCTTAAACCGTTTCGATCTTAAGGTACCAAAATCAAAAAAGTTTACGGAGCTTTTAA
>JAAENB010000948.1 GCA_024224995.1 bacterium
CTTCAAGGCCAGATGCAGCTCGCAATACAATTAAGTTTCTTTCGTATTTTTTCCCGGCCATCCGGTGTCTGAGCGGAGCCGAAGACCCGGGTTGATATACTATATATATAACGCATAATTTTTATTTTGTCAACTACTCTTCTGCAATCCAGATCGGAGAGCCCCAGGCCATGTTCCCGTCTTCCTGGGTGACGCGTAAATAATAAAAGGCTGTGCCCTTAAAATCGTTATCAATAAACGATACCGCTGCTCTGTCCGTATTGGGCAGAGTGGTATGTACGGCGGAGTAGGCGCTGCCGTTGTACTTTATAATTTCGATCTTTGTGATCTTCGCGGTTCCCAGAACCTCTCCGGTGAATTCCGGCTTTCCTTTGATTGTAATTTCGCTTCCCATTGGTGAACCATTACAGCTGAAGCGGAGACCAATGCGGGCTCCGGTTGTTGCGTAGGTGTGCCGCTTGTGGAGCGAGGAGTAAATATCCTTGCGGGTGAGGGCAGGGGAGTGAACCGCGGCGAACCCGGCTTTGTATGCCTGGTCAACATAGGCCAGGTAGTGAATGTCGCTTGAGCCAATAAAACCGAATTTCCACCCGCTTGCCAGTGCTTCCTGTACAAAGTTTCCCAGGCCCCTGGGAGCCTGCTGAATATCATACATTAATATTGTTTTAATAAGCCCGTTGTCTACGGGGATCTCTTTTTTTCCTTTGTCCACGGCAAAAGGATTATCGAAATATTCAGAGGTGCCGTGGGTGCTGTAAATTTCCACAAGGCATTGTTTTCTTGTCCGGGGCCCCCAGTTGTGAGCAACCATGCCTGTCCGCCAGGCCGGTGAATGCGATATGATGAGCGCGCTGTAATCTTCCAGCGCAGTTACCAGCTCTGCCGGGGTGTCGGTCTGTTTGTGAGCCCAGCAAAAATGGGGAAGTTTTTCTTCCGCCGGATCATAAATAATATTCCGGTGGCCGTGAGGATAATTTGTCCATTCATACCCGTTAAGGGTTACGAACTTTCCGGGTTCGTTTTTTTTGTTCGATAGCCGTTGAATATAGTCCCACTCCTCAGAGGTCATCCCCTGAACGGAGTCGCGGTCGCCCCCCATAGGAGCAGTCCCAATGAGGTCATGGTCTGTTAAGCTCATAAAATCAAGACCATCAACATCACGCCGGCGGTTTACCACGTACTCCGGTTCCCGTCCGGCATCGTACGATAAGACCGTATGGACATGGATATCACCAAAGTATATTTTGTTTGTATGAGCCCTGGTGTCGATGTAATGGCTTGCGGCGTTTATACCGCTATCGTCTTTTACTGTTACGCGGTACAGACCCCGGTCAGGGAATATCACCCTGAAGCGTTTTATTCCGTTGTCTGCCGGGGTAAATTGGTACGATTGCGGCAGGAGTTTTACCGTTTTGTTCGAAGAGAATTGTATGGTGCCCGTGTATTTTTTTACCTGGTTGGGAAGATAGCAGCGGTCTGTTGCCGCCACAATAAGGTCTACGGGTTTTCCCGGGTCCGGGTTCATTTTCGTTACGATATTAAAGGTTTCTGCCTTTGGAACCAGCACCTCAAAAGAGGGGATCTCTTTTACCAGGTCATAGGTACCGTTCCCGTTCCCATCGCTTTGGACCATTACGTCGAATTTCGATTCCCGGTGGGGCGCGGTTATGCCCGGGCCTTGTGCTGTATCACCCAGGGTGATATGAATGCTGTCTCCTTCTTTTAAGGTTCCCTCTTCCACGATTATTTTTAGAGCTGTTTCCCTGTCTATGGACTGCATCAGGTTATCCCGTTTGCTTTTGCCTTCTTCGCTTCTCTTGTGCTTTACATACCCGGTATATTTTTTAAGGATCTCCCATTTCGTTGGCCCTTGCACGCTCAGGCGAACCGAGGAATTCGATGAGGAAACAACAGGATCAAGGAAAAAGTTTATATCAAAAAAAACAAATCCCACCATGGTGAGCTCAAAGGGGATATACATTTGCCTGGCACCGGGACTTTTTCCCACAGGCAGTATATGACCAAAATTGACCTTGATGCCGCTGTTCGCGCCAAGTCCCCCTTTACCAACGAGGTAATCGAGTTTAATGCTGTTGCCGCCGGTACCTGCTTGCCAGCTGCTTGTACGCAGGATTACACTGCCCGTACCGTCCTGTTCTTCTCCCGAGAGCTTTTGGGTTTTTGTATACGGATCTATTAAAAAGTATCCTGTGACTATTGCAGCGAGTATTAATAACAGGAGCAGCCCTGTGTATTTTCCGGCTTTTTTAATGATTTTGCTGATTTTCATGACAACTCCCGTCTGTGTTGAATGTAAGTTCTTATTATGAATGTATATTCAATATGTGACAATTTAGCGGAGTTGTCTAGTCTTTTTTATCGTAATGAATCCAGAAGGTAGTTCATATTATAGAGGTAGATTTCATCAAAAGCGAGATTCTTCCCCAGTACGTCTTCCATCTTTTTGAATTGCAGCAGTCCGTGCAGCGAGGTCCAGTAGAGCATGGCGAATTTTTCTCCTTCTGTTATGGCAAACTCCTTGTTTTTTATCCCCGTATTAATAAGCGATACAACTATATTCAGGATTCCTTCTCCTTTGCTGCCCAGAGATTTGCGGTTATTTTCCCCGAACATTATTTCCGGGAAGGTGGTAAAATAGCTGAATACATCGAAATAATCTTTTTTCTCTTTATGAAAAACCAGGTAATCCCGCCCGATATTTTCCAGCCTCTCCCGGCTGCTTGCTCCGCGTTCTGCCGCGTTTTTTATGATGTTCAGCAGGTGGCTGATTACCCTGGAATAAAGTTCCGAGAATATATCTTCTTTGTTCTTAAAATAGAGGTATAAACTGCCCACGCTCAGTTCCGCTTCCCTCGCGATATCGTTCATGGTTGTTGCCAGGAATCCTTTCCGGATCAATACCTGCTGTGCCGATTTTAACACCAGCTCTTTCCGCTCTTCTTTTTCCCGTTCTCTTCTTTCTTTAAGGCCCATTTTTTATCCCGGTTTTTATTTGGTCTGGAATGCTATTCTGGGTTGGGGGAAAAAATTAGGCAAGATGTTTTTGTTTTGGGGGCGGTTCGGTCCCATACCAGAAACACCCCGGAGGGGTGTAGTCATGTAGCCCGGGGATTCACCCCCGGGCAGCCCATGCTGAAACCGATCTATTTCTATAAACAGTTTCTTTCGTATTTTTCCCGGCCCTGCCTGTCAGAAAGTGACACCTGCTGTTATAATCTGACAGGAGAACAGTGCCCTTGAAGCGCTGTGTGTGTGATACGCTGTACAAATTTTGAAGAGTGTCGGGTAAAATTAAAATATTTAACTAAAAAATTTTTTTTCAACGTTGGCACGAAACTTGCATAATACATAGGTAGAAGTAGTTAAAATTTCCATACTTCAAATAAACAAAAATAGATAGAGAGTGAATATGTAAAACTATTCATAATAGAATAGTGGGGGTAATAAGATTGAAGAAACAAGCGAATAAATTTTTTTCATTTTTCTTTTTAGTAGTGCTATCATTAATTCTCACCCAGGCGCTCCTGGTACTTACAGGCTGTTCATCCGAAGGGAGCTGGGATACCATCAGCAGGCAGGAAGACGAACGCGACCGGATAAAAAATGCCGAATCGAATGTGGCAGTTGCGCTTTCTTATGCGGGAACCGGGTCAATTTCCGAAGCAGGAGAAACAGAGACCGTAAAGGCCGGGCTTTCACAGGCAAGTGAACTGGAAACGGTGATACAACTCAAACCGGGCGGAACAGCAAGGGAAGCTGCTGATTATACCATATCGTCGCAAACAATACGCATCCCCGCAGGGGAACTCTCAGGGTCCATAGTTATCACTACGATTGATAATTCCATCAATGATAATGAGAAGATAATTTCCCTGGCAATTGATTCCGTACAGAATGGAAAAAAAAGCAGTCAGGGTGATATTAATATTTCAATATGGGACGATGAACCGGTGTCCCATTATGAATTTGAAGGCTGCCTCAAAGACAAAATGAATAAGAATCACGGGACCGCGAACGGTAATAGCGGTGACCTTACTTTTTCCAGCGGCATGGTTGGCGCGCAAGGAGTTCGCGCCAACGGAGACTGGGACACCTGGGTAGACTTTGGAGCAGATGCCTCCCTTGACCTGGCATCGCAGACAGTAGCGTTCTGGGCGAAACCCGAAGGGGTGTGCGCCCTGCTTCGAAAGGGGAGTTTCGGTACCAAAGGGTTTGAAGCAGCGCTTCATCACGCGAACGGCTTTCAGTTTATTCATCAAACCGATGGAATTTACGCCGGAGTGCCTGCGAATGATCTTTTAAATGAATGGCATCATTACGCCTGGGCGCTGGATCTTTCAAAGGGTACACATGGCGAACTCTGTTTGTATATAGACGGGGAGCTTAAAAACAAGCAGGAATTAAAGGCGCCCTATGAAACAAACCCGGGTGAACAGATGCGCCTGGGCGGGGATGCTCCCTGTACCTTTGACGACCTGCGGCTCTATTCCGGGGTTCTTAACCAGGCCGATATCCGGGCGCTGGCGGCCCGGGTACCGCAGGTTCATCTCCGCTTTGAAAACAACCTGGCCGATTCATCGCCGTATCAACGAACCGTAACCGGAAGCGGCTGTATTAAGTATACGGAAAGCTCCCTGGGAATGTACGCGCTGGACCTTAATGGGACGACCCGGTATCTCGACCTGGGTACCGGGGACCTGGGAACTGCAGCCGAGTTTACCCTCTCTACCTGGGTAAATCTTACCTATGACAAGGATAATCCCAATATGGTAATCGCCTGTAAATACGCAAGCAGCAACGGCTGGTCTCTTGAAACACGGAATCACCGCATGGGGATTGCCGTACAGGACGGAACAACGCACGGACAGTGTTTTGTCAATGCCGATATTGGTACCGGCAAGTGGTCGCACCTGGTAATGGTGGTGAAAAATAACCTGGCAACTGTTTATGTGAATAACAAGCTTATTACTAAAGACTATAAAATGCTAACCAATGGCCATGGAAATAACCGGGATAATAATTTTTATATCGGCCGGAGTTATCTTGGGGGATCGAAATTTAACGGGCAGATAGATGATTTTAGATATTACAGTTACGCCTTGAGTGCCGCAGAGGTTGATACGCTGCACAAGGTCGCGCCTGTTTCCAACTGGAAACTCACTGCTGACGCCTCCGACGAAATGGGCAGGCATCATGGTGACGACACCGGTCATGAGCCGGTCTATTCCGCGGAGGGAGCCGCTTTTACTGAGGCTAATGGTGACTTTATAGTGGTTCCCGGCAGCAGTGGGTTTATAGGAGACCAGTGGTCAGTGAGCTATCGCGTTAAAGCCGTTGGACCCGCTTATTTTTTTCTTGGCAGGGGGTACGGGCAAAATAACGGCTGGGTCACTTCGCTTCAACAGCAATTTGCCATGGAATATTATGAGTTCGGTGTTGAACGGTGGACGAATTTTGGAACCTGGATGGAACTTCCCCTGGGACAATGGTATAACATGGTTCTTATGTATAACAGAAGTCTCGGCGACTTCGGGGGATTTGAATTATATATAGACGGAGTGTACAAAGCAACGGATACCTGCACATTTGAGATGGTGCAGGAAAACAACATGGAGCTATATATTGGTTCAAAAAATGTATGGGACCGCTTTGATGGGTCTATGGGGGATGTCCGTTTCTACAACCGGATCCTTGGCGCTGATGAAATAGCTGAATTGAATAAGTGAGGGGCAGGGAGAAGTATTATGGTGCCGGGTCATGACTAAAAGTCTTAACCTCGTTTTTCAGGGAATCTGCCATGCTGCCCACTTCCTGGGCTCCTGCCAGGATTTGCGCGGTTTCCCTGGAATTGGCCTGGGTCACTTCATTGAGTGATGATATTGATTTGGCAATCTCAGCTAATGCCACCTTTTGTTCTTCTGTGGCGCTTCGTATTTCATCTGAACGGTTTTTAACGAATTCAGCGTCTGCGTTAACGTCGGTATTGATTTCTTTTTGTGTGTTCATATAGTCATTTATTTTGCTTACCATATCGCTTACGGAGTTTACGCCATTAATAATATTGCTCAATATTGAAACCGTATTATCCATGGTGGATGTTCCTTTGTCGATCTCTTCAATATTCATTTTTATCAGTTTGTCTACATCTTTAAGACTCAGGGCAGTCTGGTCTGCCAGTTTTGAAACTTCATCCGCTACGACTGCAAAACCCCGTCCGGCATCTCCGGCTCGCGCAGCTTCTATTGCCGCGTTGAGCGAAAGCAGGTTAATCTGGTCCGAAATAGAACTGATTATTTCCATGATGCCTGTCATTTTACTGGACCCCTCGCTGATGTTGTTCATGATGAGGTTCATCGACTCTAATGACTCCTCCCCCGATTTCACGAACGATGAAATATCACCGGTGAGGCTCAAGGCCGACGTGATCATTTTTCCCATGTTGATAATGGTTTCCGAAAGGGTGGTAAGCTTGGTTTTGAGTTCCATTAGATTAGAGAACTGTTCGTCCGCGCCATAAGCGTTCCTCTCCACACCGGCAGCGATCTCTTCAATGGTGGCGGTGATCTGTTCGGCTGATGCGGCCTGGCTCTGAAAGTTGTCGGAAAAATTTTCGGAGGTCACTATCATCCTGCTGGAATTGTTTACCAGGAGGGACGCGGAATCATTTACCGAAAAGAGTAAGTTTTTTATACTGTTATATTGATCCGTACTGTGTTTTGCTTCTTCTTCGGAGCGGTCCATTGCTCCGTCGGTTATTGATATCTCCACAAAGGAAAGGACCAGGATGCATAAATAGGTAAAGGAACTTACGGCAACACCGAGTTTCGCGGCCTCAAAGCTTTCCCCTTTGAGAATATCCATAACCAGTACAAAAAAAGTGATATCGGCAATAATAAATAAAATGGTAATTCCCAGGACAATACTTTTTTTGCAAAAAACCGTTGCCTGTACCAGTATAATTATCATCAAATAGGTGTAGGTTGTATACCCGGTATGGGGGGCATTGGGTATTTTTAAGAACAGGCCTGCTGTTATTACAAGGGCCGTAAAAATTGTTATCATGTTCGCGGAAACGGTATATTTTCCTTTTCTCACAAGGATAAGGGCAATGAATTCCATGAGCATTATTGATCCCATTGCAGGACCCGATTTACTGTATATATGGGGAAATATGATAATATAAACTATCTGTAAAATGAAAAGTAGTATACAGGTGCTTACCAGGTACCAGACCAGCGCCGAAGCTTTTCGGGTGATTGTGTATGAAACGTCCGAATACGCGTGAAGAAAATATTTCATGAGCCTGTTTTGTCTTTCCATTTTCGATCCTTTTTATCTCTTGTTGTTGATACTGTTGCGGTAAAAA
Source organism: bacterium (assembly GCA_024224995.1). The sequence continues at coordinate 7,388 of JAAENB010000948.1, forward strand.
AATGGCACTGTCAAGTATAAATTTCATTCAGGGCTCATTCATTTTTTTTGCCCGTACAAAAATTAATTCTCGACTTTGCCGGGTTTCATGCTACGTTGTCCTCTCATATTTGAGAAGGAGCCCGCAGCATGGAAAATACTATAAAGAGCATCAAAATAAGCAGGACCGGTTTACAGGTCAGTGACGATCCCCGGCATGAAGAGGAGGATCATCCAACAGTACTGCTCTCCGAAGAAGAACGCGATGAAAAAGGAAATGTGTTGGTTAAAAAGCTCTATTCGCCTGAGTACGGGCTGGAAGAGGAGCATACGTTTATATATAACGAAGCGGGGCAGTTGGCAGAACAGGAGATAGCCTATATCGAATCGGGGATGAAGGAAAAACGGGGTCTTGAATACAGTAGCGATCCCGCAGACCTTTCTGAAGGGGCCGACAGAATCCGTATCGATAAAACATATTATGAAGACGGTTCTTTTGATAAAATCGTTTCAAGTTTCCATGAAAAAAATGTAATAAGAGTTGAACATTACGAAGCCGATGCCGTATTCCAGTCCGAAGAATTTATTTATGAAAATGACCAGCTCGTAGAGCACCAGGTCCTTGATGAGAACGAAGAAGTCCATCAGCATGTTGTTTATACGCATACTGCAGACGGAGAGATTGAAACCATTCAGCAATACTTTAACGAGGATCTTACCAGTGAAGTGCGGTATACCTACGACGATAGCAATAATCTCGTTGAAGCGAAATCCTTTGACGCCCATGGGAATGAAAGCAGCAGCACAATGGAATACGACGAAAATGGAAACTGTATTGACGAGATCCACATGAACCGCATGGACGGAACTAACGTAAAAATTGAACGGAAATATGATGCCCATAACCAGGTAACCGAAGAAACCTATTCCCAATTTGACGGTTCCGGCGGATACACCCCGGCCTATTCCGATACCTATGAATATGGGTATCATGCTGCCGTGGTTAGCGAATAAACTCCATAATATCTTTAACCGCTTCATTGGCCTCGGGCAGGAAGGGCACCACAAGCATCCAATCGTGGAACATCTCTTCCCACTCTTTATACGTAAGCGGAGCTCCTGCCTGCTCCGCCTTTTCTTTAAATTTCCTGCAATCGAACAGCAGCATATCATGCGTGCCGATTTGCAGCAGCATGGGCGGAAGCCCTTTTGGGTCGCAGTATACGGGTGATATAAGCGGCAGCGAAGGATCATTATCTCCGGCATAGTGCTTCCCGGCTTCGATTATCCCGTTTTTTCCCAGAACAGCATCTTTTTTCTCAAGAGACGCAATGTCCGGATTTGTCATGGAAACATCAAGCCAGGGAGAAAGAAGGACCAGCTTCGCCGGCAGTGCAGTGCCGTTCTCTTTGAGTTTGAGTGCTGTCACGAGTGCAAGGTTCGCGCCTGCCGAATCTCCTATAATCGTGATCTTTCCGGCATCGTTTGATTTTAACAGCTGCGTATAAACCGAAACCGCGTCTTCCGGAGCTGCGGGATAAGGAAATTCCGGAGCCAAACGGTAATCGGCCATAACAGCTTTTCTCCCGGTCTCCCTGCATAATTGAGCCAGCAGGCCCCAATGAAAAGGACTGATGCCGTTGACGTATGCGCCGCCATGTAAATACAGAATAATAGAATCCGATTGTATGGCAGGGGGGCTTAGTATTGTGCAGGGAACTCCTCCCATACTTTCGGTCTCCTTACTGCATCCTTTGATCATTTTTTCCGTAGGAACAGGACGGTTCTTTTTTCGTCCACGGTCAATTCTTAACCGGGGATGGCTGTTTGGTCTAATATAGAAACGCATAATTATCTTTAATAGTTTGCTTTGAAAACTGGCCATGGATCGTGTCTCCTTTATTTCATAAGAGTGTAATAAGAATAACAGAAGAAGTGTTTTTTGTCAAGGAGAGAGTCTTTTAAGCAGCTTTGTGATATTTATTATACGGGGATTATTGTTATTGACATTTTCCTGAGAAAAGCATTTGATTAACATCAATGAATAAAAAAATTATGGTACTGTTTGTTGGAACTTGTATTACACTATTGTGTTGTGATAAAAAAGAAAAACCAATTTTTCCAAAAGAAATAAAATTGGGAAAAGTCACCTGCTACTCCCGGCATTCTCCGGAATATGTAGAAAAGTGGGGAGAGATGATCTGGGAGAATTTCTATAATTGCAGTTTGTCAAATGGGACATTCGGAACCTTCAGAACCGTAGCGGGAAAAAATATGGGAAACCCAAAATATCCATACACGCCCGAAGGACTTCGTGAATTCATCAACCTTAATTCCTGCTGTGTTAATATGATTCCATTAAATATCAGGAAGGACTTCCTTGACAGCAAACAAAATGTCAAAGATCTAAACCTGCTGCTTGAAACCTTTGGGGAACATGCTAAAATGCATGAATTCTGCCGCTAGTCCTCCTTTTTTGTCCGCATCTTCCCGTAATAACACCGCAGCGGTTCCGACATACACCCAAAGAGGCAGAACCCGCAATCAATACACCGGGATTTGGTTTGTTTTCCTTCTTTAAATTTGTTAACAATATTCGGTTCAATAATAAAGGGCCGGCTCATTGAAACCAGGTGGGCTTTTTCCTGCGAAAGAATATTTTCAATCTCCTCAAGGGACCGTATCCCGCCTACCACAATAACCGGAATATCTACTGCTTTTTTTATTTTTTCGGCGATATCAACATTATACAAATAAAGAGGAGTATGTTTTTTTAACAGTAACGGAACAAAGGGTTTCGCGATGGTTTTTGTGAGGGAAGACATGGATTTTACCGCGGGGAGGAATTCGGTCAGAGCCTCCGTGGGAACCGCGGGAACCCGCATGGCATTAAACCCGTCGCTAAAACCGCCGCAGGAAATTTCCAGCGCGTCGCACCCGGCCTCTTGAAAAAGCTCCGCAATACGAAGCCCTTCGTCCGGAGAAATCCCATTACGGTCTCCGTCATAGGCGCTCATTTTTGCCAGGATGGGGAAGCTGCCCACTTTTTCCCGTGCCCGCTTAATAATTTCACCCACAATTCGAAAGCGCTTCTCAGAGCTGCCGCCCCATTCGTCGTTCCGGCGGTTTATTGCGGGAGAGAGGAACTGGGCCAGCAGGTAGCCGTGAGCCGCGTGGAGCTGAACTCCGTCGAAACCGGCTTTTTGAACCCTCACAATAGCGGAAACAAAGTCATCAATAATAGGGTCAACTTCATCACTGTGAAGCCGCCGCGCCGTAGAAAGACTGAGGCCGCTTCTGCATTTCCATGAGGAAACAACATCATGGCCCGTTTCGGATTTTGAACAATGAGCACCGCCGTGATTTATCTGGGGAATAATCGGTGTTCCGTGTTTATGAGCGGCATCTGCCACAGATGAGAGCCCTTCAATATATTTATCAGCATTAGCCATAACCATATTGGTGTGTCCTCTACCGCTGGAGCTGATTCCCAGGTTGCCCGGGATAATGCCGCCAACACCGCCTTTCGCAAGCCGTTCAATTAATGGAGCAAGCTCCGGCATAACAAAGCCTTCGCTGTCACCAAGCCCTTCATGGGTGGCAGAGCGCAGTATCCTGTTTTTAAATTCAATGTTCGCGATTGTGGTCTTTTTAAAAACGTCCATGCCGTACCTCGTTTATTTTTTGTGTATATATGTAAAATATAAATCGTTTTGTCAAGGATAAACGGGGGGGAAATGAGTTGAATGATCCCGGTTATTGTGATATTTTTATAGTATAGGGTCACTAAATGAATAATGTTCTAAAGATACTAATGGTTCTGTCACTTGTCTTCTGTTTGTCAACTGGTCTTTGGGGCCAGGCAGACAGTGAAGAGGTTTCCGGGGACCGTGAACTGCGGTTTTTTATGCTGGAAGAGTCCTTTCGCGATACCGTAGTAACCCTTACCAGCACCGGGCGAAAACGTATCCCTGCCGCCGTAAGCACTATTACTGCTGAAGATATCCGGGTTTCCGGTGCCCGGAGCCTTAATGAACTCCTTGAGATGTATGTGCCCGGTCTGCAATGGATTGCTCATAATGCCAATGTCTCCCATGTTGGAGTGCGTGGAATCATCAGCGACCGGGACGATAAATATTTGCTCCTCATTAACGGCCGTACCATGAACCAGCGAACCGTCGTAGGGCAGTTTACCGAAAGAGACCTGGTTCTGCTTGCTGAGATCCATCATATTGATCTCATCCGGGGGCCCGGTTCCGCGACCCTGGGACTGGGAGCTGTTTCCATGGTTATTAATGTTATTACCTATTCACCTGAAACCTTTGACGGTTTTGAAAGCAGAACACGGGTAGGGGTAATCGAACAATTCTACTCCCAGGAATTTAAATACGGACAGATGTTTACGGGAGATATTGGCATGTTCCTGTATGGAGGAGTTTCGTATTATATCGGCGCAAATAATGACTTCGCGCCGTACCGGGCAGACAGGGGATTTGTCTCTCTATGGGGCCACAGCATTAACGCCGGAGAAACCATACCCATTCCCAATAATGATAAAGCCCAATACCGGAACCTTCCGCCAATGAAGATTCATTCGCAGTTTAAGATCTACAATGGAGAGATCTGGGCCCGGTATACCACAGGAGGGGAAGTGCCGCCCATTCCTTATTCCTTTTTAACCGATTCGACCTATGGAGGGAGTGCAAGTACCATTGTCTACGATCCCGCGAAACCCTATGATCCCTGGAGCATCGGGTACGCGCAGTTTACGGTGCTGGGGAAATATCTTTTTGAGTTTACCGGGAATTTGAGGATGGATGCTTTAGTCAGTTATGATATGACCGACTATGAGCGTGATATTGCTGTTTTTATTAATATTCCCGGTTCTATTGACGGTCCCTTGATCCAGTCGCACCGGGAAGATAAGTATCTTGGCAGGCTCGTGCTTAACTGGGAATCTCCGGGAAAAGATCACAAGGTAGCGCTGGGAGGGGAGTAGTACGCTCATTACCGCCCATCCCTATGGATACGGAAAGAACCTGAATAACTGGAGCAATAACCTTTCCAAACTGTCAGTACAATATACCCTTTTTAAGAGCTGGATGTTCAATACCATATTCGTATGCTATTGGGGATTTGAGGGAAAAAAAGATTACGCCGAAAAAAGCGGCTTCCCCGTAGATAAAGTCGATAACGCGAACCTCTACCTGCACCTTGGAGCGGGCTATTCCTTTGGGGAATTCGTCCGCGTGCAGCTAACGGGATATCATCTTCTGGGCCTGTTTGATGAAGACTTGAGCAGCCGCAACTATTATGATCTTCCAACCTACCGCATCCAGGCACCGTCGGTTTCTTTGAGTGTTTCTGTTGAGTTGTAAAATATGTTCTTCGGGCATTAAGTAAAAATGGATTGAATTGTTGTATGAAATACATTAAACCTGTCATTGCTTCCTTGTTTAAGATAACCTTCCACAAAAGCAGTAAGTTCCTGTTCATTAAGAGAATCATCCAGAAATGGTTCAATAGCCTTTTTTCTCAGATCCTGGAGTTTGGGAATATTGAGTCCCAGCTTGCTTATCGTTGTTTCTGCTGAAATATTGTCTGAGCTCGCCGGATAGATTTCTCCGTTCCCGATATATTTAAATTGCTTTTCACAATCCGAATTTAAAGGTGAAACAAGCAAATCTTCATCAAACCAGTCTCCTTTCAGATTACCGCAATGACGAGGCTCTCCCTTTGCAATATTATTTTGGCATGAACAGAGCATATTACTGAAGTCCAGCGGATCAACGAGGGGATCCTTTTGAGGACGGAAGTGTTCAATATGACTCTCCTGGTCGATTAATTCTTTTTCGCAATAACAGCAAATATATCCTTGTTCATGCATTAAAGCAGATTTAACACTTTGTTTTATCTCTCCGCTTAAACTGGAATATGCCGGCTGCCAATCCTCATTAGCGAGAGCTTTCCACTGGGTAAACTCTTGTGCTTCTGATTTTTTCTCAATATATTTCATTTACCAATGATTTCCTTGCGTTTAATGAGAACATCAGCCTTTACCAGTTCGGAATCATCACCAATTTCATTTTTTAAAGAAAGTATCTCTTTTTTAGCTTCTACCAGGTCGCCTGCTTCTATAGCAAAGAAAATATCATGAAGTTTTTCTTTGATTGAAAGCGGTCGGGCATCGGTTCCCATAACGTCTTCCAGAATGCGGTCGGTATTCATTCCATATGACTCAACCGGTTTATTGAGTATGATGCCGTTGTTTTTGTCCTGGCTCAATAAAAAAAGATTCTCCGGTTTAATATGGCTGATTACCTGGGGGGAATGAGTTGTTACAATGAACTGGCAATTCGGAAATACTTCCGTAAGCTTTTGGATAACCATCCTCTGCCAGGTGGGATGTAAGTGTAAATCAATTTCATCAATTAGTATTATACCATGCCCTTCTAAAGGATTATTATACGTTGGATTCGCGATAGCCAATCGGCGGGCAAGATCACCGGTTAAAGCAAGGAGGCATTTTTCACCATCAGATAATTGGTCAACCTGGAATTCTTCCCCCCCCTTTTTTACCATCATGCTGAGTGGGTTCCTTCTGACTTTTAGCTTTGTAAAGCCGGTTAATTTTTTAACAGCTTCCCGCGCAGCTGTTAATTGCTGATCCTTATATTCATCTTTTTTGTGTTGCCCATTATCTTCAAAACTTTGTATTCGCATTTCATTTTCAAAATCTTCACGATCCCGGAACCACTCAAAAAATCTTCTAAAATCAGCTCCGCTTAAAGCGGCTTCATGCGCGTTTAATAGAGTAAAAGCATGTCTTTGACGAATCCGCAATGGAATGTCCAGTACTGCACGATTCACCGGGTAGTAGGCGAAAAGAGGAATTGAAGTCTTTTCACCGGTTTCCTGTATAATTTGCTGTAAGTCCCTGGTATATATATTCAAATCATGATAGTTTGAAGATTCTTCGGGTTTGGGACGCCCTTTGCGCCCTTTGACAATGTTCCAGGTAATATCGTTGTTATATACAACTGTAGTGAGTTTGATTTCATAATTTGATGAATTATCATTGATATCCAATTCTTTGAATTGACCGGTCGATTTTCCCGAACTGATTTTTGAAACAGCCTGAGATAACAAAATAGCCAGCGAATCCAGAATAGTTGTTTTTCCGGCTCCATTGATGCCAACTAAAACATTGACCTCTTCGGAAAAATTAAGGACCATTTCCCGGATGCCTCTGAAATTTTTTAGTCTAAGTTCTTTTATTTTCATTATATCATTTCGCTGCTGTTTAGAGTTTTTATACACCTGTTTAAACAAACAGTTCACCTATAATTATTAAATAGTCAAGAACATTTTATTCCGAATTAAAGCCCAGGTCCGGAAAATGGGAGACAATAAGTTTTCGAATTGTCTTCAGCTGCTCTTCCCTGAACCGGTCGCTTGCTGCCCTGTCGGGAAAAAGGCCGTTTTTGGTTCCGCCGAAGAAAAAGGTTTTGTATGCCATTTCGCCAAGGTCTTCGTCGTATTCGATTTTATAGGTCATATAGAATTTTAAACCCATTTTTACCGGGAAAAAACTTTTTTTATGGTTTTTATCGGGATTGGAACCGCCGAAAGAAATTCGCCAGAGCGGAGAAAAGAGTACGGAATTGTCCACGATTTTTTCATCATCCTCTTCCGTGTAATAGGCTGATACCACTTCAAGGTCATCCAGTTCAACAACATCCCAGTATTTATCGCCAATTTTTTTTCTCTTTGTGTGGTCTACAATAGTGATCTCATCATGGTCGATTGTATTACAGGGTTCAATCGATTCTTCAGGTACTCCGTACATATAGTTTGAAAAATAATTCCAGTCGGCCTTGGCAATACGAATGGAATCTTCAACGTATGGAACCAGCTTCCCGTCCTTTTCAATGTAGCCGAAGGGCCGGTCCCATTTCGACAGTGGGGCATCAATTTCATAATAGCCGAAAAAGACATTAAACCAGATGGAGTTGGGGTCAGTGTAAAGGGCTGAATTTTTTACAAAAGGATTTGAAGCTGCGCAGGCGAAACTGACATTGAAAATAAATTCGGGATAATCGGGAAAATAGGTATTATGGACTTTTTGTCCAACATTCCCGGGAATACTCTCTTCATCGCTAACGGTAATCTCGGTTATTAAGGGAGCATGAGCCGATTTGCCGAATTCTTTACTGTTCATATCCGGGGCATGGTTAAAATGAAAGTTGTTGATATCTCCCAGCATGGGCAGCCAGGCTGGAACAGTATTCATCTCATCTTCATCTAACACGGGGTTGTGCATCAGGTAGGACGAGATCATATGAAGCCGTGATCCCGGCTCAATGATCGATATTGGCAGTTTTAAATCCGCAAAAGAGAGGATTGCCATACCACAGACTGATATAATAAAGAACCCCCGAAAACCGGTTATGTTCCTGGCCATACTGAATAACTTTAACATGCAAATCTCCTTTTGCTGCCGAAAAAGAAATGTAATAGTTTGACTACTAATTCAATAGTATAACTATCAATTGGGGGTATAACCAATTTCAATTCAGCAGCCTTAAAGTCAACAAAAAAAATAAAAAGTGGATAGGGGAGGGGGGAACTTAAAACTGCCGGAATTATTGCATAATCTCCTGTTTTTCCGGAATATCTTCTTCAATAATTGTGGACAATATTTCGTCCGTAAGAGGAACGATCTCCGCAATACGGTTGGCCTGTTTTTCCACGATTCTTTCAAAGAGGTTCCTTACGAGGCGGCCGTTCCCAAAAGCGCGGTCGCGTTCGTTGTAAAATTCTTTGAGCACAGCGTAAAGCTTGTTCCGGGCCTCTTGTGTTGTATCAAAGCCGATGTTGTCGGAAAATATATCAAAGATGCTGATGAGTTCTTCGGGATTATAATGATCAAAATAGAAATACCTGCTGAAACGGGATTTGAGCCCGGGGTTGGAGTTGATAAAACGCTTCATTTCATCGGGGTATCCCGCAACAATAACCACAAAGCGTTCGCGGTAGTCTTCCATTCTTTTAAGAATAGAGTCAATTGCCTCCTGGCCAAAATCCCTGCCTGCTCCGCCGTCGGGGCTCAGGGTGTATGCCTCATCAATAAAAAGGACGCCGTCCAGGGCTTCCTGCACAATCTCTTCAATTTTTATGGCGGTTTGCCCAACATAACCCGCTACAAGTCCCGCCCTGTCGGTTTCAATAATGTGACCTTTTTCCAGCAGTCCCAGGCACTTGTAGACCCGGCCAAGCAGCCTTGCAATGGTTGTTTTTCCCGTTCCCGGAGGGCCGTAAAATACGGCATGCATGGAAAAGGGCGCCACTTCCATGTCACGTGCTTCCCGTTCCTGGTAGACCTTGATAAGGTTGATAAAGGTTTTGATCTGGCCCTTGATATTGTCCATCCCAATGAGGGCATTGATCTCTTTCATAACATCAGCCAGGGTTTCCTCTTCTTCCTCATCTTTGGCAGTCTTCTTTTTTTTCTTCGGTTTTTCTTTTTTAGTTTCTTCTATTGTTTCCCTGGTTTTTTCTTCTACCTGTTCCGGATTAATATCGTCTTCAATAATTTCTTCTTCATGGGGTTTTATTTCCCTGGTTTTAAGCAGGGCTTGCCGGACTTCTTTTAAACGGTCAATTTCTTCCTGGTTCACTGTTCCGTCGGCCTTGATGAGGCAGTTGGCATAGGTGTATAAAATTGACCTGACGCGATCAATGTGAGCGGTTCCGTGTTTCTCGTCATAGTGCTGCATAAAGGACGGGACCAGGAGGGGGTCGCTCTTTATGGAAACGGTTGAGTCCTGAATATAGGGTTCTATTACATCCCAGTAATTAAGAAGAACTTCTTCCTGTTCCAGGGGAAAGATATCATTGGAGTATAACTGGGTGGACTCTTTTTCCGTCTCCCGTGATTTTCTTAAGTTAAGAGGCATAAAGACCATGGACATGAAAAGTTTTTCTTCCCTGCTTATTATGCTGTCGGCCAGGGAACAGAAGGAGGAGATAACCAGGAGATCATTAACAAACATTCTCCTGATAGTATGATTGCTTTGATTTTTCATATATGCCGATACGGCTTTATATATCTTCTTGGCTTCAAGGAAGAGGAAGTGGAGATTGGCAGGGCCGTCAATTACGGGCCCGGGTATATTATCGTTGTTATCATCGGGCTCCGGTCCCTTCTTCTTACCCGGTTTCACTGCGGTCTCGGGTTTTTCTTTTTTTGGAGGAGCTTCCTGCGGAGGTTCATCTACCTTGATTTCCGGTTTTGGAGGAGCTTCCTGTGGAGGTTTATCGGCCTTAACTTCCGGTTCTTTATGGGGCGGTTCACCTGTTTTTAGCCCGGCTCTGCCCTTAAAGGAATCAATGAATTTATTCATTACTGACTGAGTCGTAAATGAATTAAATTCAACCCTGTCATTTCCCACGGTCATAATCAGCTTTACGGAATTGAATTCCTTTTCACACTCAAGAGATGAGATATCAAGAAAATTTATTGCTTCGTAATTTCCGCCTTTTTCAGTATCAACAAATAAGAGCCGTGAACCGGTAACGCACAAAACACCGCCCGTACCCATGGCCGGACCGCGCAGGGTTATCCCCTTAAAGAGCCCTTCCAGAATGTTGTCAATCTGCTCATCATAACTGAGCGCCTGCTGCAGGCTCTCCAGTGCCTTTTTTTTATTCGTTACCAGGAGCCAGTTATAATTGCTCTTTAATTGTTTTTCAATCGCCTCTATTGTTTGCACGGGGATACCTCTCTAAAAGTCACTATGAATACAGGTTCATCTTCTGTAAAGAATTTAAAGCAAAAAAGGTGGGTACATATTTGTACCGGTGTTTGGCAAGGGGACTATTTTTTTGTTACCCTTATGGTAAACCGGCTCATTGTGCTAAGACCTTTTGAATTGCTGACGTAGAGCTTGAGCGTAAAATCTCCTTCTTTTTCAGCGGAATAATAATAGCGGTCCTGCTGTCTGAATATTCGCCCGCCTTCAACCGCGAATAAGTAACGGAGCTTTGATGCATCCTCTTTTGGGTCACGGACCTGTACCTCCAGGGGAGTATGGGTATCGTTTTTTACTTCTTTTACTTCTTTGCGGTCTTTGCTGGTAAATGCGAATTTTTGAATTTCCGGTCTTTCTTTGTTGGTCTCAGGGCTTTCCCGGGGAATGTTGAGAAGCGCGGCGTCAACCGCTTCACTTATTTTTTTTATTTCCTTGTCCGGCAGAGGCGAATCACCCATATCGTGAATATAGACATAGATATTATCCCTTGCCCAGTAGCCGAATTTGTAAACATCTCCAAAATCCCATCCCTCAGGCCGGTCAAGCGGAGGATCGGGGCGGCTGATATGCATCAGTGAGGAAGCGATAAATCCATGAGCAGCAGCAACGGAATCACATTCCGCTAATACAATCCGGATATACTCCTCTTCCGGGTCGTCCCCTGAGAAGCGGAATTCCATTTCCCGTACTCCCGGAGAAAGAGCAGTATCATTCCTGTCCCGTTGCCAGGGATCATGAAGTCCGGAAAAATCAAAATTAACGTGAAACCGGACTACCGGACCCTGTACCTGGTCTTTCCATTCGTCAAAGCCAAATTTGTTTGATCTATCCACTTTTTTTTCTCCTGCTATGGCTGCTTTTGCTTTCTTTTTTTTACTATAACCCGTATCCCGGTTACTGAGGCAAGCCGTAACTGCCAGGGTCAATAATAAACAAAAAAATACCCCGGTTTTGTTTGTCATCGAACTTTTCTCCGGTCTTTTGTTAAGGGGTTCGGATTTGTGTTTGCAAGGGATACCGGGTCTACCAGTTTGGGTTTATAGGTGTTAAAAGTCATGTCTGCCGCGTACTTAGCGTTTGTTGCCGGACTGGTAACGGGATTGTCGGCAACCTTAAGGCAGGCATCAAAAATTTTATCCGATCCGCCGCAGGATCCTTTCCATGCGATCTCATGATAACTGAATTTCCCCTCGATTCCACCATAATACTGAGAAAAAGGATAATCCCATGTGCTGCTTCCTATACTGATAATCTTATGGCAGTTAAAACTGGCGCCCGTAACGGTATCATAGAACTTGGAACTATGCAGCTCGCAGCCCACGGCATTTGCTAATGAACAAACCATTGTTCCGCAATCGGTGCAGTTAACCTTTTTTCCATTATGCACAGATCTTGATTTTCCAGCAATAACATTAAGCCATTTTTTTAATTCCGCATGAGTCGGAGCTGTGGTAGGGCTCCCCCCTGATGTATAAAAACTCGCTCCATCTTTGGTATCGTAGGTAATACCGGAATGAAATACTTCTTCAACGATTTTTTTAGCAGTATCATCTTTCGTAGTTTCATTCTTAACCCAGTCATTACACAATTTGTCCAGGACCGTTATCCAGGGACGTACTTTCGACGAGGAGGAACCGTCTCCCCAGGGTTCAACCGGATCACCAAGTATGGTATAGACCCGGTGGTTTTTCGTTTTCTGGGCTCCCATATTATGCCAGGCGCCGCTGGCGTCTTTATAGGCAAAATGGAAATCGAGTTTGTAATTATCGGTACGGAATATTTTAGCAGGGAGTTCGTTGCCTGCTTTGGC
>JAAENB010000949.1 GCA_024224995.1 bacterium
CCGTGAGGGCACGGCACGCCGTGCCCCTACACGTACCGAATACCCTCGCAGGGGCCGCACTCCTTCCCGGAATCTCCATAACCCTGGCCAGAAACCAGCCAGTAAAGGCGTTGCACTGCAACGTCTCTCAGAACCAAACCCTTCCCGGAGTATCTTCGTAAAATAGACCCCGGTGTAACCACAGTTTCTTACCTATTTTTCCCCGTTCGACGGGGTCAGCTGCTCTTAAGAAACTCTTTTTCAATAGGGCCTGTTTTCCGGGAAGAGAGACGTTGCGTGCAACGTCTCTCAGAACCAAACCCTTATCCGGAGCATCTTCGCAAAATTGACCCCGGTATCACCACAGTTTCTTCCGTATTTCTTCCGGCTTCGCAGGGTCCACTACTCTGTCAACTGTCAACTACTCCAGCATCTCCAAGATAGCAGCTTCCAGGTCTTCACGCGTGTGAGTATACCCCAGTTCTTTTTTGGCTTTTTCCGAATTTATATAATGAAACGTATTTCCCAGGAGTGCCTGCTGGCTGTTCATGATGACATGAAGCTTCCCAAGGATCTTTGCCAGAAGCCGGGGTATGGTTAAGACCGGTATCTTTTGAGAGATCTGATCCGGGTATTTTTCGTGTCCCACTGTCCGGACCATCTGTCCGAATTCCTTCATGGTCATGTTCTCTCCGCCCAGCAGATAGGTGTGGCCCGGGGTTCCTTTTTCATATGCCTGTACAATGCCCCTGGAGACGCTTGAGACTGCTATGTAGCTGGCTCCTCCCTTTAAAATAGGGATTCCCTTTAAGATCTTTCTTACCAGCCCTATATTGGTTGTGGTTGTGTCTCCCATCCCTTTTCCGGTTAAGGAGCCCGGTGCTATGATTATCGCACTTAATTTTTCTTCTTTTATGGCTCTTGCCACAAGGTCTTGGGCCTCTCTTTTTACGTCACAATAGACTGAATCCCCTTTGTGATAATAATCTGTTGTTTCTGTGATATATGCTTCGGGAGCGGGCTTTTCCCGCAGGAATCCCCGTGATGCCACACTTCCCAGGAATACCATTCTTTTGAGTGCTTTTCTCTCCCGGAGTTTTACTGCTATTTCAATAATATTTGCCGTTGTTTCCACATTGGCCTTTCGTGAGGTTTCATAATCCTGGTGGTAATCGACTGAACCTGCCATTGATATAAGCCCGGGAATTTTAGCTCCCGTTATATAATCAATGATTTTTGCCCGATCCGCTTCCTCGCCAAGATTCCCCTCTATAAAGTCTTTTACATAGGGTTTTACCGGTTCCCGGTTTGAGCCCTGTCGTACAAAAGAGTATATCTCGTATCCTTTATGGTGCAGCTCTTTGCATACCCGTGTTCCTATATAACCTGTTGCTCCGAATAGAAAGATCTTTTTTGCCATGTTTCGCTCCTTTGTTTCAGGGGTCAGGTGTTCTTAAGGGGCTCTGCTCTGTTTCACGGGGTTGAAACCCCGAGCTACATGACTCCATCCCTCTGGGGTGGTTTTGTCCCGGGTCAACACCACGGAGGGGTTAAACCCCAAATAAACACCGCGTACGGAATCCCCTCGCAGGGGTCGCATCCCTCCTCAGAATCTCCATAACCCTGGCCAGAAACCAGCCAGTAAAGGCGTTGCACTGCAACGTCTCTCAGAACGAAACCCTTGCCCGGAGCACCTTCGTAAAACAGACCCCGGTATCACCGCAGTTTCTGACCTGTTTTTTCCTGGCCAACAGGGTCAGCTGCTCTCTTAAAAAACCACAACAACCTTACCAGGGCTTATCGATCCTGTCGATTCTTTCTTGACTTTTTAAGAAGCTCTCAATAAACAAGCATCACTATAGGAATTATTGTGTTTATATGAAAAATAAAACTTTTTTAAACAGGCCCGTCAACTCATTTACTGCTATTTTCGTGAGTATAATTTTCCTCTTTTCAGGAAGCGCTCTTTTTGCGCAGGAAAAAGCTGAAGAAATCCCGAAAGAAACTCCAAAACCTGTTGTAGTGGAAAACGGTTTTATTCCCGGTGTGGTTTCTATTTTTCCGGGAGTGATCCTGCACGGAAGCGGTCTCTGGATGGGCGATGATCCAGATGCCGCGTATGATCTTATGATAATGGAAGGGATCGGCGTTGGCGCTATCCTTGTCTCGATTACAGCTATGGCCCTTACCGGGGCTTCTCCCAAAGTCAGCGGGCCCATGGTTCCGGTTACCGCTGCCGGTTCAGGACTCTTTTTCACCTCCTGGCTCGCCGATCTATACGGCTCCTTCCTGGGCTCCCGTCCTGTTGCCCGTATGGAAAGAGGGAATTATTTCGACATCAGCTCCGGGTACTGGTATGTGTATGACCCGCAATTTAAATACCAAAACCTGCTTCATTTTTCCTTTGAAAAAACAATCGGCGGCTGGTCCTTCTCTCCTAAAGCATGGATTGCTCTTGATGACGATAATCAGAAATACCTCGGTGAAATAAGCTACCAGTTCATGGGGCCAAGGAGCAGTTTTTTCGCCGAATACAAGAACAAAGTGGAGTTCTCCCCTACGCTGCGTTATAGTAACCACAACTACGGCTCTGAAAAATTTATCAAACATACTGCCGACCTTTCTGCCGTGGGACGATTCTTTATGGGGAGCTACTGGAAAAGCCTGGATGGTTCTTTTACTGTTTATGAACTGGGATTCAGCACTGAATGGGTTAATTTTACTATTGAAAATATCGACATCCCCATTGACTATAATGTTTATTTTATCTTTACCTTTGGTTATGGGATTTTTCTGGGCAGTGAAGAAAGCCCCCTGGGTGAGATTGTTTTATTCTACAATCACCGGCGGGATGATTACGCAGGGGGCATGGGTATTGAAGGCGCCGGTCAGGGGGTGCTTGGGTATTGCGGTCTTAATATTGAATTTTTTATTGGGCCGTATGTGGAATTGGAAATTGAACTTAAAGCCGGTTCTGCTCTTATTGCGGGTGTGAAGGCGAGTGCTGTTTTTTAGGGAGATTAAAAAAATATTTATTATTTAACAAGGGAGAATTTATGAAAATAACAAAACGAGTAGTACTGTATTTACTATTGATAGGGGTAATGGCATTTACCGCGTGTGAAGCCGGTCTTACCAGCAATGACGGTTCGGAGGAAAATGAAGATGGATTCAGCTTTTCCGGTATTTATGAACGACTCAATACCATGGAGGATGAAATCGACAGCCTCAAAGAAATGGACGGTGAATTTCAAGGTCTCAGTCTTGATCAAAGAGTTACCACCCTTCAAGAATGGGCTGATTCTTTATGGCTTATGAATACAAACGGCGATATGTATTGGAATAACGGAAATAG
>JAAENB010000950.1 GCA_024224995.1 bacterium
AGACAGAAAATAGTTTAACTACTGGTGATAAAAAGAGGCTGAACGATAAGGAGAATAATATGATCAATTCTTTCAGAGTATTGGAAAAAAGTGTCTCAAAAGGTTTCTGTGTACAGCACCACTTTTTAAGTTCGTCCCCCTTTCGCTCCCGCCGGATTGCCAAATCCGGCGGGCTTGGATTTGGCAATCCAAGCCGAGCGAAAGGGGGACGGATTTAAAAAGTGGTGCTGTACAGTAGGCTGAAGTCAATTAAAAATTAAAAACAAACCAGCATAAATGGATTATTACCAATGCATCTTTTTGTAAACACGCCCGGAACTTCTGTTACACAGAAGGATGAGTGCTTCAGATTGAAAAAAGGGGATAAAGTATCTGACGAGTCCCCCATGAAGGTTAAAAGTATTATTATCTGCAACAAAGCCATGATATCTACCCAGGCAATTGCACTGGCTTTGGAACACAAAGTTGATGTTATCTTTCTGGATTCTTTTGGCGATCCTATTGGCCGTGTGTGGTTTTCAAAAATGGGAAGCACAGCCCTTATCCGCAGAAAACAGTTGGAAGCTGCTGAACAGCCAATCGGTTTGGAGCTTGTCACTGATATGGTCAGGCAGAAACTGGAAAACCAGGTACGCTTTTTAAAAAAGCTTATGCATGCCCGTCCCGGAAAAGAATCACAATTTACAGCTCCCCTCGGCACAATTGAAAACGTGCTGCCGAAACTGGATATCAAAGACCGGACTCTTGAAGAGGTCAGTGACAGAATCAGGGGATTGGAAGGAGCAGCAGGTGCTGCATATTTTCAGTGTATTTCAAAAATGTTGCCTGAAAAATACCGGTTTGACAAAAGATCAAAGCGCCCTGCCAGGGATCCGTTTAATGCCAGCCTTAATTACTGCTATGGTATTCTTTATTCCTTGGTGGAAAAGGCATGTATTCTGTCAGGTCTTGATCCGTATGTCGGTTTCCTGCATGTTGATAATTACAACAAGAAATCTATGGTTTATGATTTTATTGAGCCGTTTCGCATCTATGCTGAACAGACAACTGTTTACCTCTTTACCGGTAAGAATATAAAGGATGAGTATTTTGATTTTCAGGAGGGAGCAGTATCTCTTAACCAAAATGGAAAACCTGTGGTGGTTGGGGCAATGAACAAATTACTTGACGAACCTGTCCGATATCGCCGGAAAAACGTGAAACGCAAGGATATTTTGCTGCATGAGGCCCATAAAATGGCAAATATTCTTCTTGCAGATGAAGAAGAGAAAAGGCCGGACTGGTTGGAAATTAAGGAATTTTAATTGGTTAAGACGTAAGAGAAAGAGACATTATGTCAGTATTAGTTTGGGTAATCTACGACATATCAGAGGACAAAATTCGCAGTAAAGTTGCCAAAAACTGCAAGAAATATGGCCTTA
>JAAENB010000951.1 GCA_024224995.1 bacterium
ATTGGATAGTCTATTACAGGGCAGCAATATTTGCAATGGTAAAAAGATAAAAAAGATAAAAAGTTATGTAGGGGAATTGTGCAGGGGCACGGCGCGCCGTGCCCCTGCACAATTCCCCTATATACTAATCCCCTAAGAGATCATTGCCGATGTCGTCAATAATGGCGTCATTATTATCTTTCTGGATTTTTTTGATAATGGCTTTTTTCTGATCTTTGGAGATATTTTCCCGCGGCCCTCTTCTGGCTATTTTTTCGTTATTTTCGGCATCTGCACAGAGCTCGCATGACTTTTGGGGAATGCTGCTGGGGATAAAATATTCTTCAACAGTATTTTTACAGTCTTCCGAAAGAAGCAGCCCCGATTTCGCGCAAACTCCTTTTTTGGCAAGGGACGCGTAGGATGGGAATCCGGAGCGCGGCTCATGCTTGTGTGCCTGGCGCATATACTCTCCCCATACGGGCGCGGCTACCCCGCCTCCTGCCTGGCCTGCGCCAAGGGAGAGACCCATTCCATCGTAACCGATCCAGAGACCCGTAGTCACTTGCGGAGTAAAACCGACAAACCAGGCGTCACGCCAGTTGTTGGTTGTTCCGGTTTTACCGCCGGCCGTCCGTCCGGGTGATGCAGCAGCCCCGGTTCCCCCGGCAACAACACTTTTGAGCATGCTGATAATTGTTTGAGCGGTCCCCGGTTTAATAATATGGATCGTACCTTTTTTTCTTCTCTCTTTCAGGATTTTTTTTACTTCCGCTTCCCGGTTTTCAATGACTTTCCCTTCATTATTTTTTATATACCTGACGGAAAAAGGGATAACATCTTTTCCGCCATTGGCAATAATCGCGTAAGCACGGGTTAGCTCATAGGGGCTTACTTCAACAGAACCAAGGGCGATTGACAGGTTTCGGGATATCCGTTTTTTCTTTTCCTTTTTGCTGAATTTCAGTAATTTGGCATAATAGTTCATAACATAATCAATGCCCAGTGTATCGGCGATCCTGATGGATATGACATTGATCGACATGGCAAGAGCCTTGCGAAGGCGTATGAGGCCGTAATATTCTCCCTCGTAATTCTCCGGAAGCCAGTCTCCTCCTTCATTGTCGAGATATACGATTGGAGAGTCCAGAACCGCTGTGGCAGGGGTAAATTTTCCGCTTTCAATAGCGGCAGCATAGAGCAGGGGTTTTATGGCAGATCCGGGCTGGCGTCTGGATTGAATAACCCTGTTGAGCTGGTTAATGCTGGAAAATTCTCCGCCTCCAACCATTGCTTCGATATAACCGGTTCTCTGGTTTATAGAGATGATGCAGCCTTCAACCTGCTGAAGGTCTTTATCGCTAGCATAACTTTTTTTATACTCATCGATTAATTTGCCGATATCATCATTGCCGGCAAGAAAGTTTAGTCCTTCAAATTCTTCCATTACGTTTGATCTCAGGTAATTATTGATCTTGTCCATTTCCCGGGAACCTCGTTTGCGAAAGGGCTGGATGTCGAAGAGTTCGGAAACAAGTCCTATTTTATCGGTAAAATTATCGATGAAATAGTCGTCATTTTTGAAACCAAGCCTGGAAGAAACTTTTGTTTGCCTGGTAACTGCTTTTTTGAGGATCTTTTGGCCCGCAAGTTGTTTTTTTAGATCCAGCGTGGTATATACCAGGAGCCCCTTTTCATACACCATCTCCTTACCGTATTTTTTTATCAACTTTCGGCGGACATGCTCTGTAAACCAGGGAGCTTTGTCTACCCGGGAACTCCAGGTATTGAGTGTGGGAGCAATTTCGCTTGTATAAATCAGGTAGTCGGGCCAGAATTCAAGGTATGCTTTTTCTCCTTCCGGTATTGATATAAATCCCAATTCTACCATTTTGGCAAGTACGATCCGGTGCCTGACCATGGATCGTTTGGGGTGCCTGATGGGGGAGAGGCGGTTTGGTGCCGAAGGAAGGCTCGCGATCAGGGCTGATTCGGCCAGGTTGAGTTCCCAGACATGTTTATTGAAATAAAGTTTTGAGGCCGATTCTATTCCGTATGTCCCATGCCCCAGGAATATCTGGTTTAAATAAAGGGCCAATATCTCATCTTTGGAATAGGTCATCTCCATCATTATTGCGATAAATGCCTCTTTTATTTTTCTGAATATATTTCTTTTTCCTGACGTAAGAAGAACCTTTGCCAGCTGCTGGGTAATGGTACTTCCCCCCTGTTTTATCCTGCCGGAAAAGACGTTTATAAAAAACGCGCGCACAATCCCTTTTATATTCACCCCGTTGTGTTCATAGAATTCATTGTCTTCAATGGCAACGAAAGCGTTTATCAGGTCTTTGGGAACCTTTTCAAGAGGAACAACTTCCCGTTTTTGTTTGAATAGTTCCGAAATTAGAATGCCGTTTTTGTCGTATATTTTAGTTGTAACATTGGGTTTGAAATTGGCCAGGGCTTTTACCTTATTGAAGTCCATAATTATAGCAGTAACAGAGAAAACAATCAGGGCGATAAGTAAGCCGGTGCCAATGCCAAGCAGGGTAACCCAGGATGATCTTATTTTAAATAAGAGAGATCCAAAAAAGTCCCCTATTCGTCCGGTTATATCAGGGCTGGTTCGCATTGCCGACACCCCGGGTCTTTTTTGGGCTGTTTTCAGGTTAAAAAGTGAGCGCAGTCCTTTTGCTTTGCCGGGAGATACTTCATGGGACTTTATTTCTTCCGCTTTATTGGGCTTCTTTTTGCGGTCCTCTTCCAATGATGATGAAAGTCTGCTTTTTACACCTTTATATTTTGCCATTGCTGCTGTCTCCTTTTTAATCAGAGATAAGAGTTAAATAGTACTCATATTTTTCAACAATAAAAACGGAAATAGGTTAAAAAGTGGCGTATGCTTCTGATTTGCCGGTTATTTTAATTTTTTTAATAAAAATATAAAAAAATTAAAAAAAACAAAAACAATAGTATGTAGATGAAAATGATCTATATTTTGATTTAATCTCCTTTAAATGTCCGTAATCGTCTTTAAATTGGCTTAATTGAATTTTTTCATGTGACGAACTATAGAGTGTTAGCTATGAAAAGAATAATACTATCAAGGATGATGGTGGTCAATTTCAAGGAGGATAGTTATGATTATAAATCACAACATTGCCGCAATATTCTCTCATAGAACCTTAAAATTCCATGATTGGAGTCTTACCAAGGACATTGAGAAGTTATCATCGGGGATGAGGATAAATAAGGCCGGCGATGATGCCTCCGGTCTTGCTGTTTCTGAAAAAATGCGTTCACAGATACAGGGACTCAGGCAGGCAGAAAGAAATACCGAAGACGGTATGTCACTAATCCAGACAACTGAAGGGTACCTGAATGAAACCCACGAGATTCTTCAGCGGGTCAGGGTTCTGGCAGTTCAGGCAGCCAACGGGATATATACAGCTGAAGACAGACAGCTTATCCAGGTTGAAGTTTCGGAACTTGTAGATGAAATCGACAGGATCGCGTCACAAGCCGAATTTAATAAAATGAAGCTCTTAACAGGGTCGTTTGCCCGGCTTCATCCAACCGCTTCCATGTGGTTTCATATGGGACCGAATATGCACCAGAGAGAACGGGTTTTTATTGAAACAATGACAACAGCTGCCCTGGGATTAAGAAACCCTACAGTGTTGACATTTATATCCATCTCTACACCGGGCAAAGCCAACTCTGTTATTGGGATTACAGATGAAGCGCTCCGGGTTGTTTCCAAACAGAGAGCCGACCTGGGGGCTTATTATAACAGGCTGGAGCACACAGCCAAGGGACTCATGAATGCCTATGAAAATGTTCAGGCATCGGAAAGCAGGATCAGGGATACTGATATGGCAGAACAAATGTCATCCTTTACCCGGTACCAGATCCTCACTCAAGCGGCAATGTCAATGCTGGCTCAGGCTAACACAAAGTCTCAGTCGGTATTGCAGTTATTACAGTAGTAAATATGGTAATAACAATATAATCGGAATGCGGTAATTCCGCCTTCTGAGCCAACATCGGAGTACCAGTCTAAAGACGCCGGCCCCTCCCAGCCGGCGTCTTTTTAATTTTTTTAGCCTCATATATTTACTTAATTGACATATCCTGCCATATGAAATTAGTTTTTAAATTATGAAAAAAACAATGATTTATTTAATATGCTTATCAATATTTTTATCAACAATTTTGTTCGGCTGTGCAACAGGAACAGAATACCGGGATGTGGACAGTGAGGGATAGAATTCAGTGATGATGAACTTGCCGAAGATATAAACACTGAAAAGATAAAAGGGCAGATCGGTCTGATTGATCCTGATTCCGCAATACCCGCAGGGGAACTAAAATCGCCCAATATGTATTTGTACGGAGAGATCAGCGATACTGTTCGATATGTGAATGATAAAAAACTGCAATACCTGGTTATCACACTGAAGCTCAAGAGTCTTGAAACAGGAAAACAGCTCTGGCAGGATCAGAAAGAGATACTAAAGGCAAGCAGAACCGGGAAAATAACACTGGATTGATTAAGAACTAGTCATTGATGAGTTTTTGTATATTAAATTTGGCTGGAAAACATAAATATTCGTTAAAATAAGTTGATTATTTCTACGATTATTTATATTATTATATAAATACAAACTTAAAACGTAATAAGGAGTTACCACATGAGAAAACTATCCTATTTATTAATGGTGCTTGTTTTTGTACTGAGCTGTGCCACAGGAACTGAGTATAGAAGAGTCAGTGATGACAGGGGGTCAGGAACCTGGGGACCAAAAGAGATACGGCTAACAACAAAAGTGATGGTTAAATCTCTGCATAAATACCTGAAAGAAGATTGGAAAAAACCGGTTTTAGTTCAGGTTAAAAGGATCAGGAACAGGACTTCCGAACATATTGAAACAAAGATGCTTTCCGATGAGATAGTTAACCATTTATTGAAGAGAAGAATACAGTTTGTTGATGAAGAATATACCAAAGCAGCTATTGAGGAGATGCAAAAAGGAATGGCCGGTATGATTGACCCGGATTCGGCAATTCCCATAGGTGAATTATTGTCGCCAAATGTTTATCTTTACGGTGAGATTAGTGACAATGTCCGGTTTGTAAGCGGAAAAAGAGTGCAGTATCTTGTCGTTACACTGAAATTAAAAAATCTTCGAACCGGTATGCTTCTGTGGCAGGATCAAAAGAAATTTCTTAAAGCCAGCAAAACCGACAGAATATCATTTTAATTGGTATACTCTTATTTTGTATCCCCGGAAATACTATAATTCCGGGGATAAATATAAAATATATAAATAAGGAATCAGATCATGAAACAGATCATGAATAAAAGAATACCGGTTATATTACTGTTGATAGTGGCAATCCTGGTAACCTGTTCATCTCCCAGTTACTGGAAAGCGATAAAAAAGCCGGAAAAGACATTTTATATGGGAAAGCATAAGGAAGCCGCGCGTATGCTGCTGCCGGAAGTGAATAAATCCGGAAAGGACCAGCTTCTTTTTATGATGGAATGCGGATATATGCTTCACGCGGGCGGTGATTATAAAAACAGTAACCAGGTATTGCTGAAGGCCGCGAAAATAGCCAAAGTCAATGTAACAAGTGTAAGCAAACAGGCCGCTTCTATCCTTACCAGTGAACGGTCATCAAATTACCAGGGAGAGGATTTTGAAAAGGTCCTGGTCCATATGTACCTGGGAATAAATTTTCTTATGTTAAAGGATTATGACTCGGCCAGGGTTGAATTTAAGGCCGTGAACGAGGAATTATCCAAAATAAAGACCGAAAAAGGAAGAGCGCGGTATAAACAGAATATTATGGCAAAATATTTAACTGCCGTGACCTATGAAATTAGCGCCGATATTAATAATGATGTTAGTGACCGGGAATTTGCCTATAAAGAATATGAACAGATACTTCGTTTGAACCCGGGATTTAAACTGGTGCAGAGGGATTTGCAAAGACTCGCTAAAAAACTGGACTATATGGATGATTACCGGAAATGGCTCCGTAAGTTTGGCAAGAAGGACAGAATTCCTGCTAACGCAGGGGAGCTTTTAATGATTTTTCAGGCCGGAAGAGGGGCAGTAAAGATCTCCCGGGGAAAACTCATGTCCGACAGAACCATGGCACGGTCCATCCGGATATCATTAAATGGCATGTCTCTGGCCCAGGGGGTATCTGTCGCGGCTGTCATCGCAACGCTTAAAACCGCGGAAAATCCTCTTCCCCGGTTTAAAACGAGATCCAACAAAACAAAAATGATCCGTATGGATGTGGAAGGCATTACTCAAAATACCATAATGCTGGAAAACATTGAGGCCACAGCAATAAAAAATTTAAAGGATGACTATTCTCGCTTGCAAAAAAAAGTAGCAGCTTCCATTGTGGTTAAAGCAGCTGCTTCTGTAGCTGCCGGAATCGCGGCAAGACAGATCGCGAAAAGCGCGGGAGCGGGCGGCGCGTCCGGTTTAATAGGATTTCTTGCCGGAATGGGAACAGGAGCCGCACTTTTTTCTTCAATGAAGCCTGATCTACGGTGTTGGCACACACTACCGGCTAATTTGCAGGTAGGACGGATTTTTTTGCCGCCGGGAACATATAAACTCAGGCTTAATTATATCGGCCATAACTATGCTGTATTGGGAACAAAAGAGGTTGATGTAACGATTAAAAAAGGAGAAAAAGCTTTTATAAACGAAAGGACACTGTATTGAATTGAGTCAAATGGATAACGAGACAGATGCTGAAAGGTTTGAAATATACGAATCCTTAAATAACCCGGTATCAATTATTGGTATTGACGGAATGCTGATGTATGGAAATAAGGCATTCCGTCAGTTATTCCAGGCAAATGAAAATGATATCAGGCTTGATTGGGAGCACCCTTTTTTCCCGGAATACCGGAGACGGGTTGCCCAGGCCTACCTGGGAGCCCGAATGGGTGAGGAAAAACAATGTTTTGCCGTAATGAATGCCCGTGACGGCAGCCAGATGCCCGTTGAAATATATCTTTTCCCAATGTATACGGACAACGCAGTATCATCCATATTGGCATTACTAAAAATAGTCGATTCCCGCATGCTTTCTTTTGACCGGTCCACTTTATCAATAATATCGGAAGAAAATTTTCAGTACGATAACCTTCATTTTGAGTTTTCACCCATGCCAATTCTGCGGATCAACAGTGACGGAGAACTTACCAGGTGCAGTCAGTCAATTGAAGGATTCCTGGGATATAGCTCTGAAGAGATCATTGAAAAGAAGACAGTGACCAGTAAAACCATCTTTATTTACGACTCCGAACGGGTAAAACGGACTGTTTCGGATATAATCGAAGGTATCATTCACTTTAAACGAATAGGGGAAGTTAAGGTTGCCAGCAAGAGCGGGAAAGAGAAAATGGTGAACCTGACTCTCTATCCCATAATCCAGAATAAAGAAATCAGCGCCATAGAAATAATAATGGAAGATATTACCCAGGTGAGGGAGCTGAAAGACAGGATTACCGCAATAGACAGGAACCAGCTTTTCAGGGATATTACCAAGGGATTTCTTCATTCGTTAAACAATACCATTAATGTAATAATGAGTAAAACCCAGATGCTGCTCCAGGTTACGGAAAAGGGTTCCGTGCTTGAGGGTATCAAAATAATTGAGACTTCCGCCCATGAAATAGCAAACCAGGCCCGGCGGGTGCAGAATTTTATTGGAGACCGCAAAGAACAGGGACTGGACAAAATAGAGTCCCTGGTAGATATAATCGAAGATTCCCTGGAATTCTCCAAGATCCAGTTTAAGGTTGAGGATACTGAGAAGAGAAGACATATCGACATTGACCGGAAATATTTTACCGCCGTTGATATAAAGACCGATACACGCTTACTAAGAGAAATAGTAATATCGATAATTCTGGAAGTATCTACGTTTATACAGAAAAAAGGTACTGTGGAAGTAAGCCTTAAAGAGACCAACGATATTTGTTTAACGATTAAAGCAAATAAAGACGGGCAGGGAAGGGACACCTCCCTGGTTCCCTTTGCCATAAATGTATTTTCGAGAATGGATATTCGGCAGGTGGCAGAGAAACTTCATGTGAAGATCATTGAAGAGGAGTCTGCCGAGACCTATAGTATAAAGGCCATATTTCCCTCACGGGTGATCATTGACGATCAGAAGAACGAAACCGAAAATATTGAATATAAATTACGCAACCTTGATGTAATAATTGTAGAAGATGAACCCGCGCTCCAGAAAATACTCTTTGAGCTCTTTGACCGCATGGGAAACAGGGTCTTTATTTGTGAAAATGGAGACAAAGCCCTGGAAGAGTATAAGAAAAAGCATTACGACCTGGTGGTAACGGACTATGATATCAGGGGGATCACCGGTATTGAGCTGTCGGCAAGGATAAAAGAGATCAACGAAGAGACCGTAACCATACTGCTTTCGGGATGGGTATTGAACGATTTACAGGCATATAAGAATGTGATAGACCTGTTTATGCCCAAACCTTTTAAGCTCGATGAACTGTTAAAGAATATATCGAAGATATTTAAAGAGAAAAAACAATAAAGTAAAATCGAATCCCATACCCCTTATATCACCTTATTCATTCTCTCCATGTTCTCTTTTTCTCCAAGAACAACAATCATATCATTGGCTTCAAGAATCTCTGCGGGCTGGGGATTGAAGATCATTTTTCCCGAATATTTTTTTATGAGAACGATTATCACCCCAAATTCTTTTCGTAAGTTGTTTTCAATAAGATTTTTACCAATGAGGGGCGATCCCGGTTTTATAAGAGCTTCTTCCATGCGTAACCCCAGGTGATCTTCCATAATTGCGATGTCGATAAAATCAACAACCGTGGGCCGAATCAGCACATGAGCCATTCGCTGTCCTCCTATAAGGTAGGGGCAAACAACCCTTGAGGCGCCGGCTCGTTTTAGTTTAATCTCACTACTGGGATCGGAAGCCCGGGCCAGGATAAATATATCGGGCCTGATCCCTTTGGCTGTAAGGGTGATAAAGACATTGTCCGCGTCGGACCGTACTGCGGTTACCAGGGCCCTGGCATGTTCAATCCGGGCCTGGATAATAGACTCGTCCATTGTGGCATCCATTGGCAAATAGAGGTACCGGTCCGTTTCCAGCTGTTCAATAGCATCGGGATCACTTTCAATAACAACAAAACTTTTTTTGTGATAATGAAGCTCATCGCAGATCATTTTGCCGATGCGGCCGAAACCACAGACAATGATATGATCTTTTAGTTGTGATATTTTCTTTTCCACTCTTCTTCTCCCGTATGATTTTTTCAGCTCCCCCTCTATGAGCATCCGAATAAAGGTACCTATTGTATAAGCGCCGATAGTAATACCAATACTGATAATCATAATGGTAATGACCCGGCCCGCCCCGGATAATGGCCGGACCTCCTGGAAACCAACAGTACTGATGGTAATAATGGTCATATAGACAGCATCAAAAAAAGACATTCCTTCTACAAAATAGAATCCTGCAATGCCAAAGAAAGCTGTAATATTAAGGAGTATAAACGCTCTTCGTAGTTTCTTCAAAATGTTATTCCCGGTGCTTTTATCGCTTTGTTTTATCAAACTATGAGTATCAATGTTTTTTGGCAATAATAATATTGTTATTTAGCAAATTAAGACAGGGGTGGGGGTGCGACCCGTTAAAAAACGATATTTTTTTTAAATAGAAGTGGTTTTATCGCTATTAATTATTATTATATTAATAATAGGAGATGTTTTTGTCTCTATACTCTAATAGGGAGTTTTTAAGGGGTTATTATGGGTTTTTAGGCAGATGAGTTCTATTTGTGCGGCAGATTTATTTTTTTACATTTAATATTTCGTCAATAGTATACGATAATAGAAACAACAGGTACTCTGTAGAAAGGGGCAGGGTATGGGGCAGATTTTTAATATGACAAAGTTGAGTTAAATAATGAAAAAAATACTTTTTTATTTTGATCCGGAAGTAACAAAGATATTGGTGGAAAAGGTCAACGAACTGGGGGAGAAAAAGGCGATATTGTCCTCGCCATATAATTTTGTCTCCAGGGGAGAGATCGTTGCCAGGGTTATTGAAATTGATACTGAAGACCAGGTTGCAACCAGGGTAGATCCCGGTTATACTTACTATAAGGTTGACAAATATGTTCCTCTTAAAGCGGATGAAGGGGTATTTTATGATGAAAACGCTAGTGCTTATAAAGCAGAAGCATATGGATTTGTTATTTTCCGTGCCGGAAAATTAAAGATTATATCCGCCCGAACCATTACCAGGGACAAACTGAAAGCTTATTATACGATTTATCCCACCAAATTCGGCAAAATCCCAACAACTGCCGAAATGGAAGAGTATATTCATAATTTTAAGATCCTTGCCGGTATTGGGCGCAAGAAAATTGAAGCGCAGCTAAGCAAAATTGATACTTCCAAACCGAAAATAACCAGGGTTCTCGTTGCCCAGGGAAAAACACCGGTTAATGGTAAAGAAGAGGCCTTTGTTCCTTTAACGGGAGTGGATAAAAAAGCCGGAGTAATAAAAGAAGACGGAAGTATTGATTTTAAAGAGGTTGGGTCCATTATCCAGGTAGTAAAAGACCAGGAGATACTGAGAAGGATCCCCCCGGTTGAACCGCTAGACGGGTTTGACATATACGGAACCACAATGACCGCTACTCTTGAATTTCAGAAAGGTTTTAAACGGGGACAGAATATTGTGGAATCGGGATATGATGAGAATATATACCTGGCAGGAATTGACGGCTGTCTAAAGGTCGTAAAAAATAAGATTTCAGTACTTCCCATTGTTGAGATCAATGGTGATGTTAATTATGAGACCGGGAATATTGAATTCAAGGGAAGTGTCCATGTTAGCGGATCGGTTCTTCCCGGCTTTTCAGTAAAGGCCGATGGAGATGTTATTGTTACCAATACTGTTGAGGACGGTCTAATTGAAGCTGGTGGAGATATTACCGTAAAGATGGGTATTGTGGGTAAAGAAGGAGTAAAAATAAAGGCCGGGGGTACAGTACGGGCCAAGTATCTTCTCCATGCGAATATTGAAGCCGGAAATAATATAGAAATAGAGGATTCCATTATCAATTGCAATATTTTTGCTAATAATATGGTGAGCGTAGTGGCGAAACAGGGTAAAATAATTGGCGGCAATGTTGTGGCTCTGTATGAAATATCGGCTAAAGTTATTGGAGCCGTAACTGAGACATCGGAGACACATCTTGGAGTAGGGAGAAACCTGATAATTGAAAAGAAACTGGCAATTGTTCACAAAGAGATGATCGGGGTTCGTGAAAAAGTGGATGATACTATGCGGCTGCTGAAAGTCAATTTTGGAGAAGGGGTTTTTGAGAATCCCAAGGAACTTCTCGCTGTCCTTCCTATGATAAAGAAAAAGAATTGCCTTCTGCTCCTCCAGGAGCTGGCTCAAAATAATAAAGTACTCAAAGATCTTACGGAAAAGCGTAAAGATATTGAAGAAGAGCTGCGGCTTGAGCGAGAGCCCTATATTATCGTGTATGATAAAATTCATCCCGGAACCGTGCTGAATATCAAGAAAAGTGTACGAAAAATTGATAAAATAATAGATAATGCACGTTTTTATGAAGATGAAGAAGATAAATCGATCCATTTTGTTGCCGCTAAGTGATAAGTGGAATCTGCCTATTTATTCCCATAATTTCCGGAATTTAATTTGACAAAAGTAGCCTGTTGCGGAGGTAATGTCATAATTTAACAATTTGAATCGGAGGTTTCCCATGTATGCAGATATAGGTTCCCTTAAGTTAGCAATTTTTGGCTCTATGGGTATGCCGGAACTGATAATAGTTTTTTTAATTATTCTTGTTCTTTTTGGAGCAAAAAAGATTCCCGGTATTGCTAAAGATATTGGTGGTGGAATACGAGAATTTAAAAAGTCAATTTCAGGTGAAGGTGACGAAGAGAAAAAAGATAAGTAGATGAAAAGTAATAGTGAATACCTGAAATCGATAAAAAATGACGTAATAAAAGCAGGTAATTTAACTGAAGAGTTTGTTGATTTTTATAAATCTATCTTTGGTCATCAGGAGCAATATCACAAAACATACCAGGATAATTTCAAAATTTCCGGTTTTGTATCTGCTTCCGGACTTCCTATGATAGATCCTGAAAAGGTCCAAATCCCGGCTGAAGATAAAGACATGCTCTATAAGGGACTGGAAGCTTTTCTTGAAATTATTACAAAAACTCAGAGCGGGTTAAATTTTGAACCGCTTCTTGAAAAATATAAGGAAGATACTGCTCTTAACCATTCCATACAGTCTCTTCTGAAGAAAGATTTTGAGCAGTTAAATAAAATTTCCGGTGAATTAAAAATCGGCCTGGAAGAGCACCTATTTGTTATAATAAATTGGCTTAAACCCTATTTTATTAATTTACGTGAACAAACGTATGATCCCGAAGTGAATCCTGTAAATATTTCTGATTGGCACGAACCAACCTGTCTTTTTTGCGGATATTATCCCGACATGAGTAAGATCATTGAGGGAAAAGAAAATGTCAGAGTTCTGCATTGCGGGTTTTGCGAAAATGAATGGCAAACCAGAAGACTGGGGTGTACAGTGTGTAAAAATGTCGACCATAATACACTTGGATATTATACTTATGAAGATGATCCCATCTACCGGGTTGATTATTGCGATGAATGCAAAGGGTATATTAAAACATTGAAAATACCTAAAAAATATGAAGAAAACCGATATAACCTGACAGTTGAGAATATTGTTACCACTTTTCTGGATGCCTCAACTATTGATCTTGGTTATACCAGGCCCTGATTATTAAACTATGGTTGTACTATTATACGCTTCAATTGCAATGGGTAAGGCTCTGGTTCCATTTATTGAAAAAGAACATGAGCTTTATTTCTTTGACTGTGAAAAGCATGATCTTCTTGATCACGTCTTCCTGGCTGTGCTTCTTAATGACATTAAACCTGATGTTTTCATTAATGGAGCGGAGTATTCAAGTCATGATGAAGCAGAGTATTGGCGTGAACATGTATATAAGATAAACGGATTTGCTGTAGGGGCTGTGGCGGATGTATGCAAAGAGCATGCTGTCCTGTTTGTCCAGCTCAGTACTTCCCTGGTCTTTGACGGTAAAAAGGATGTCCCCTATACCGAGGAAGACCTGCCCGGACCGGGATTGGTATACGGTGATTCAAAACTTCTGGGAGAAACCAAACTGGCAGAATCGGGATGCCCGTTCCTTATTGTACGGGTTCCCGAACTGTATGGACCGGGATTTTCTTTTGTTCAGTCCGTTCTTGAGACTGCTAAAAGAGAGAATAGGGTCAGGGTTGTTAAAGATGAGTTCATCTCTCCGGTGAATTCCGTTGATTTCGCGGAATCTCTTACTTTCTTAATTAATGCAAAAGCTACGGGGATTTTTCATATTACGCAAACCGGGTACGCGCGGACTTCCGAATTTTTCGCGGAAGCTGTTTCTGTTTATAATGCCATTAATTCGCAGCAGCTCGAATGCGTTTTCGAAGAGTACGACTACCGGGAAGTCCCTGCTATTGCGGACAGGCCCCTGTTCCGGGTTCTGGACAACAGTAAGTTCCGGGAGTTTTCCGGCAAAGAAGTTCGTGACTGGAAGTCTGCTCTTGAAGATTATATCCGTATAAATACATAATAAGATGTGCCTCTTATGTCGACCCAGGAGAATAGAATGAAGTTTTATACTGTTGATGAAACCGGTGAAATGATATTGGAAATTCTGGAATATGATTCCAGGTCCACGCCCGCTGAAATATCCAAACAGGTTAATATCCCGGAAAAGGAAGTTGAAAAGTATATCGCTAAATTTGAAAAAGACGGTATTATTGTTGGGTATAAAACTCTTATTAACTGGCAGCGGGTTAAGCAGCATGATGTTAAGGCTCTCATTGAAGTGAAAGTCACTCCCGAACGGAATGTCGGTTTTGACGCGGTTGCCGAAGCTATTTATAAATATCCCGAAGTCTCTTCCCTCTATCTCCTCTCCGGAGGCTACGACCTGCTTGTCCAGGTAGAAGGTACCAACCTGCGTGAAGTGGCGCTCTTTGTTTCTGAAAAACTCGCTACGATTAAAGGGGTTCAGTCTACTGTTTCACACTTCCTGTTAAAGAAGTATAAGGAAGACGGTGTGGAATTTGTTGACCGGATCAAATCCAAAAGGCTTCCTGTTACTCCTTAGAGGAATGTTCTACCGGGTTTTTTGTTCCAAAAAGCGTATTATTTCCTTGTTTTTTGAAACGAACAAATTCAAATCCTTCATAAATGTGATCTTGCCGAGTCCCGGTAACAGTCAGGGTAAACCCTGCCCATCCATTTACCCATGAGCATTTTTTCCCGGCTGCTCTTTCCATAATTGTCTTTATTAATGAAGCACAACAAAAAAATAACAGAAATTATTAGAACAGTTTTTCTTTTTTTCATAATTCAATTCCAAGATGTTTTTACAATAATAGCAAGTATTATTTTTTTCCAAAAGTCCCGGGCAGCAGATTAATCTTTTAGGTTTTACAACGATGTCAGGGAATGAGTCCTGTCTTTTCGGAACAGGAGCCACGGAAGGCGACGACCCTGTGTAATACAGGATGTATTTTTCACAGGGGTGCATGTGGGATACACCACACTCCCGCGCACCAGTTGAATTTTTCAGCACAACCACGGATGGCGACGCCCATGTGCAGTACACGATGTATTATCACATGGGTGGAGAAAAGACAGGACTCATTCCCGAGCGCACCTAATTAATTAAACTGCTCCCGGACGCGGCGCTTCCGCGCCGCGAGGGAGGGGGGTTGAGGGGGCGAAGCCCCCTCAACCCCCCTCCAGGCGCAGCGTAAGCTGCTCCAGTGAGTATCGAGATCGCTGGTGCGCTCGGGAATTCGCCTGATCTTTCCTCCACCCTGGTGATAATACATCGTGTATTGCACCAGGGCGTCGCCGTCCTGGCTCCTGTTCCGGAAAGATCAGGCGAATTCCCTGATGTTGCAGGGGCGTCTAACGAACGTAGATTCGCTTGACAAAATTGAAAAAGAAAATGTATGATATAAAAAAATATAAAAAAAATAAATTTTTTTTTTAATGGAAGAACTATGGAAGTAACAATACTTACGATTGTTGTTGCAGTCCCTGGCTTGCTGATCATGGGATTGTTGGCAATATTGCAATTTATCGCGGTTCTTAAACCGCGCAGCGAATGGGTCATAAAAAATATCTATGGCGGCGATCCCGAGATGACCGATCCAAAGGCCTATTTCGCGTTTAACCAGGGTTATGCCTGGGCAGATGCACTGTTCTGGGGGCCCATACAGCTTGCCGGTAGTGTGGGAATGCTGCTGGGCAGACGCTGGGGATTTTTGCTGGCCCTGATCGGGTCCGTGCCTTTTTGGTATACCGCTATTACTATATACATCTGGGACCGGGATCTTGGAATTCGAAAACCCACCTTCATCTATTGGGTCATCATCTGGGGAATGTTTCCTGCCTTTGGGGTACTTGAGATGGTCTATTGTTTTATGCGGTTGATTTAAAGATGATAACCATCAACAGGATCTACACACTTTTACGCAAGAAATACGGCCCCCAGGGCTGGTGGCCCATGCTTAACAGGAAGACCCTTAAAGGCGAATATCACACTAATGCTCCCCGGAATAAGAACCAGGCGTTTGAAATAGCTCTTGGAGCGATATTGACCCAGAATGTATCCTGGAGCAATGTGGTAATGGCTCTTGGAAAACTGGCGGAGAACGGGCTTCTTTCGTGCGAAGCGCTGGTGGAAATAGACCGGGAAGAGCTGGGGCCCTATATTCGGTCAACAGGCTATTATAATGAGAAGGCGAAAAAGGTAAAGAATTTCCTGGAATGGTATGCAGGCTATGGATATTCTTTTAGCAATAAAAAGCTTGTTTCAAAAGAACCCGGTGAGTTGCGTGATGAGCTGCTTACGGTAAAAGGAATAGGCCCTGAAACAGCGGATTCAATGCTGCTGTATGCCATGAGGAAAAAATTTTTTGTGGTGGATGCCTATACCAGGCGGGTCTTAAGCCGAATCGGCATTCTTTCGGGAAATGAAAAATATCAAGAGATCCAGGATCTGTTTCATAAGAAGTTTAAGGGTGATATTAAAGACTACAATGAGTACCATGCCCTGATTGTTATTCATTGCATAAAAGCGTGCAGCAAAAAGCCCAACTGTGACAGCTGCTGCCTGGAATCCCACTGCGAGAAGCGACCGATATAATGCTTTTTCTTCAAATTATTTGTTGACTTACAATTTTTTTTTATATATAATTCCCCGATACAAATTCCCGCATATTTATATTTAACCAGGAGGAAGCCATATGGCAAGGGAAACATTGACAGAAATGAAGGAATGGAAAGCGCTGGAGAATCACTATACCGAAGTAAAAAACTTTCATTTACGGGATCTTTTTAGTGAAAATAAGGAGCGGGGAGCTGAATTTTGCATTAATGACTGTGGTATATATTTTGATTATTCCAAGAACAGGATAACCGGGAAAACAGTGCAGCTTCTTCTTGAACTTGCCGAAGCCTGTGACCTGAAAAAAGAGATAGAAAAGATGTTTACCGGTGAAAAGATCAATGGAACCGAGAACAGGGCAGTGCTGCATGTTGCGCTCAGGAATGTCACTGGTGATCCTATTTATGTTGATGGCGAGGATGTAATGCCCGGGATCTTTTCCGTGCTGGATCGGATGAAGAATATATCCGAAGTTATTAGAGAAGGAAAATGGAAAGGGTATACGGGCAAGCCGGTAAAAAATATCGTAAATATCGGTATTGGAGGCTCCGACCTGGGGCCGGTGATGGTAACGGAAGCGTTAAAAACCTATTCCCGGCGGGATTTGCAGCTCTATTTTGTCTCTAATGTGGATGATACGCATATAGTGGAAACCCTTAGGGGTCTGGACCCGGAGGAGACCCTGTTTATTATTGCATCAAAGACCTTTACCACCCAGGAAACAATGACAAACGCGGCAACGGCGAAAGAGTGGCTTCTGGAAAAAGCAGGATCTCCGGAAGCTATTTCCAGGCATTTTGTAGCGCTCTCAACGAATTCAAAAGCAGTTGTGGAGTTTGGAATTGACGCAGCAAATATGTTTGAATTCTGGGACTGGGTAGGAGGGCGATATTCCCTTACCTCAGCCATTGGACTTTCCGTTATGATCGCGATCGGGTATGATAATTATATGGACCTGCTCAAGGGCTATCATGATATGGATAAACATTTCAGGAATACCGCCTTTGAAAAAAATATTCCTGTTATAATGGCGCTCCTGGGTGCCTGGTATAATAATTTTTTTGATGCCGAGACCTGCGTAATTCTGCCCTATGAACAGTATCTTCATCGCTTTCCTGCCTATTTTCAGCAGGGAGATATGGAATCGAATGGGAAATATATCGACAAATCGGGAAAGCAGGTCACCTACCAGACCGGGCCCGTGATCTGGGGAGAGCCCGGAACCAATGGGCAGCATGCCTTTTACCAGCTCATACACCAGGGGACAAAACTTATTCCTGCCGATTTTATTGGTTTCGCCGAGTCCTGTAATGAACGGGGCGATCATCATAATAAATTGATGGCGAACTTTTTCGCGCAAACAGAAGCGCTTGCCTTTGGGAAAAGAGAGGAAGAATTAAGGGAAGAAGGAGTGCCTGAAAAATTAGTTCCGCATAAGACGTTTACCGGGAACAGGCCCAGTAATTCAATTATGGCCGGGAAACTGAGTCCTTCTATCCTGGGCAAGCTTGTTGCCATGTATGAGCATAAGATATTTGTCCAGGGCGTAATATGGAATATTTTTTCTTTCGACCAGTGGGGAGTTGAACTGGGCAAGGTCCTGGCAAAACGGATATTACCCGAACTGGGCAAGGATTTTACCGGCTCCCCTGAGCATGACAGCTCAACAAACGCGTTAATAAAATTTTATAAGGATAACAGGTAGATGGGGAAGGTATTCGGTGGCCCTGTGGGGGTGCGACCCCTGTGGTCGCGTCTTAATAAAATGTATATTAACCCGGAATGTAGACTATACCCGGAGCAATACCTCCGCAGAATGTTCGGAACTCGCTCCGCTCAGACAGCCTCACAATCTGCGGAGGCATCACTCCGGGTATAGTCTACATTCCGAATTACGTTTTTCGGTATATTAAGACACGACCGACCCTGTTTTGCGAAGATGCTCCGGGCAAGGTGTGCGACCCCTGGGAGGGGGCGTAAGAGTTTTTGAAAATGAGTCAATTTTAGCCCGGGGTTTTAACCCCAATAGGGCAGCAGAGCAGAACCCCGGATAACATCTTCCGGTAGAACAGGCTCTGTTTATAAATAAGTTCACCAGGGTGATGGGGTTTCTCATAGCGTGGGGTTTTAACCCCTCGTTATGATGAAGGATACTTGACCCGGCGAAGCAGGGAAAAAATACGGAAGAAAGTCCAAAAGAGGTTTAATCTTTTTCCGGGTAATTAACCCTCGGATAAAAAACCTCGAACTTCGAACTTCGAACCTTGAACTTTCTTAAGAGGAATTATGTATATAGATGAAGTAAACATACTTGGCGAACGGGACACTGTTGATGACCGGTTAAAGCGTTTTGCTATTCTTAAATCGGAAGCTAACCGGGTGCGTGAAAAAGATAAAAAAGTAATCCGGAACCTGTTTAACAATTTTTATCATAAAAAATTGACCATTGGAATGGGATTTCAGCGGGCCTATGGTTCCATACTTTCCGGGGATTATTTTGATCTCATAAAACTCCCGGATGAAAATTATCTTTTTGTTTTTGCCGACATTAGCGGGCACGGCTTACCAGCCTATACAACACTGATCCGTCTCAGGTCGGCAATAACAATTGCCGTAAAAGACATGAAAGGGGTCTATAATAAAACCGGGGTTTTAAATTCCGATTTCCTGGTTCATGAAATCCGGGCTAATTTTACGGACATTATGGATGCTTCGGGCTCCGATGATTTCGCGTGTATTAATTTTACTTTTATTTGCAATGAAGGAGATACCTTTCATTTAAAGTTTTATAATTGCAGTATGCTTTTTCCTATTGTCGTAAAGAAGCCGGAACAATCCGTACCTGAGATCGTAAACCTGAACTATGAGACCGGGGAATGGGTTCCGAAAAAAGGGTATTTACTGGGAAGCAGCTTGCGTGTGCTGCAGCGATCCGATTATTTTGATCTTCCCTTCTGTAAATACACTTTGCATGAAGGCGATGCTATCCTGTTCTATAGTGACGGAATAACAGAAGCCTATGATCATGCAGGCAAAAGCGATGAATTCGGCGACAGCCGGGTTGAGAGTATCCTGGCAGAGAATATTCATCTCCATCCCCAGAAGGTAGTGGACAAGCTCTTTAATTCGGTATATGATTTTATTGGTCACCCGGAACAACAGAAAGATGATATGACCGCAGTTTTGATCAATTTTCCCGTGGGAGAGAGTAAAAAAACAGCTCAGGAATAAA
The DNA here is from genome assembly GCA_024224995.1 of bacterium. Next base: position 19,600 of record JAAENB010000951.1, read on the forward strand.
TTTATGGTTTTTTTATAGGCAAATGCTCTTATTTGCCGGTTATAGTCCATTTGATAAAATAAATCTCTTGACAACAATGGGGGTATTAAAATCAAATTGATATTAATTATCGAAGCCATAGGACTCGAGCGCAGGCTCAAATCAACTCATTCAAATTAACCACACGAATTGGTCCGGAAGACCGGCTTCGTATATCAATAAGACCTGCATAAGACGAAAAAATTAAGGAGGTACCAGGTACAATATGGAAGATATATTAAGTAAAATTAAAGAGCTTACACTGGCTCATGACCAGATCTCTCCTGAGGTCATTAAATCGAAAAATGTTAAACTCGGATTACGGAACAGAGACGGCACGGGAATAGTTGCCGGTATTACAACAAAAGGAAGAGTTGTGGGATACAAAAAAGTTCCGAATTCAAATGACAGCAAAAAAATAGACATCAGTCCTATTAAGGGCAAATTGTATTATTGTGGTTATGATGTTGAGAAGATTGTCGCGGATGTTAGCATTAAAAACAGGTTTGGTTTTGATGAAGTTGTTTATCTTCTTCTTTCCGGTGAGCTTCCAAAGGAAGATGACCTTCAGAACTTTTCCGAAGCTCTCGCGAAACGAAGACATCTCTCAAAGCTCGAACGCGCGATCCTTATGAGTGAGGTTGAGAACGACAACCAGATGTACGGGCTTCATAGTGTGACCTCACACATGAGCAGGTGTGATCCGGCGCCCGATTCATTGAATATCGGAGATGTTAGCCGGCAGTGTATAAACCTCATCGCGAAGTTTCCTACTATTGTCGCGTATAATTTAAACGTCACCAAGTTCAGGAAAGGTTCCGATTTAAGAATGGTACGGCCCAAACCGGAACTTTCTACTGCGGAGAATTTTTTATATATGTTCAAGGGAACGGTTCCCGACAAATATGAAGCCCTTCTTTTCGACATCGCGCTTATTCTGCACGCGGAACACGGAGGAGGAAATAACTCTACCTTTGCGGTCCGTACGGTTTCATCCAGCGGAGCCAATACCTATATGGCTATTGCTGCCGGGCTTGCTTCGCTCAGCGGTCATCTTCATGGCGGCGCGAATGAAGCGGTTATGGAAATGATGAAAGACCTGAAGAAGAAAGTGAAGGATTGGGGTAATGATGAAGCCATTAGAACCTACCTGACTAACCTGCTGGACAATAAAAAAGGTGAAGGCTCCGGAAAAATATACGGGTTTGGCCACGCGGTTTATACGCTTTCCGATCCCCGGGCAATAATCTTAAAAGAGCATGCCAGGGAATTCTCAAGGCAGCGAGGCGCCCATGAGGAATATCTCCTGTACGAGAAAGTTGATGCCATTGCTACCAAACTGTTGTCGGAGAGAAAGAAAACTCCAATAACCTCAAATGTTGATTTTTATTCCGGGTTTATTTACAAATTAATGGGTATCCCTAAAGAGCTCTTTACTCCGATTTTTGCCATGGCCAGGGTTGCGGGCTGGGCTTCTCACCGGTTGGAACAGATCGTTCAGGGTAAAATTATGCGGCCCGCGTATATTTCAACCAGTACGGATGAACAGGAGTATAAGGCGGTAAGCGAGAGATAGTTTTTTCTTATGTCGTACCAGGTAATCCTCGTCATTCCCGGAACCGATGAAGAAGCGGTTTCCGAAGAATTGTTTGGCTGTGGGGCAGGGAGTGTTTCCGTTGAAAAGTACGGGGATGGTTCCTGCAAACTCACGGCTTTTTGCGAAGACCGGGAACTGTGTTCCCGTATTCGCGATCATTTTGAGCCCTTTATCCAATCCGTTTCCGAACTCCATGAATCCCAGTGGAAATACAAATGGCTTGATGGGTATTCGGGATTTGAACTTATTCGTGATGTCTATATTTCCCCTTCTGCTGAAGAAGATCCTGCCCCGGGGAAATATTCGTATGTTATAAAGCTCGATCCCCGGGACGCCTTTGGAGACGGCCGGCATCCCACAACTGCCATGTGCTCTTCCCTGCTTTATTCATATCTTTCCGGTTTTGATCCTGCTGAACGCGGCAAATTACGGCTTGTTGATATCGGTACCGGTACCGGGCTTCTTTCTATTCTTGCCCGCAAAATTGGGGTGGTGAATATCGATCTTTTCGATTATGATGAGGATGCTGTTCTTAAAGCCGGTGAAAACCTGCGCGGGAATGGTCTTTTGGACTGCGCCCCTTTTTGTGCCGATCTCTTTTCCTACAAATTCCCGGGAAAGTATGATATCATACTGGCCAATCTTCTTACTGATATTGTACTGAAAAATTTGCCTGAAATGAGGGATGCTCTTGCTGAAACCGGAGTTATGATCATTAGCGGTATTGGCGATTCCTGGATTGATGAGGTCCGGGATGCCTTTGGTGAACGCGGCCTGGTGATTGTGGAGCATTTGAGAGATGGCGGGTGGAATGGGTTTATGCTGGCTCATGGATAGATTTAGGGGCAGGGCACGGCGCGCCGTGCCCGTACATCTACCGGAGGATCTTTTTGTAGTAATTGGTTTTATATATTTTGGCTTTTTGGATGTAGGCGCCATAGCGGGCGGTGATCTCTTTGTGCCCGGAAGCAAGGTTTTGCTTTTCATCGGGGTCTTTGGTGAGGTCGTATAGTTCTTCAAAGCCGTCCTTCATGCGGCGGATGTATTTCCATTTTCCATCACGTATCCCGAGAAAGTCGTCTTTCCAGAATGTGTGGAGCAGGGCCAGCTGTTCGTTCCCTGCCGCAAGGATGGATTTTCCTTCCTGTTCTTTCCGGGCCGGTATATCAAGAATGTCCTGGATTGTGGGAAGTATGTCTATATGCCGGGTTACGGCGGTATAATCCAGCCGTTTTTTAAAGAACTGCTTGCTGTATATCATGAACGGTACATGGACGTTTTCCTCATATATATAAAAAGGATGGTTATAATTTTTCCTGTGCTGGTAAAATGCCTCTCCATGATCGGAAAAAAGAAAGAACAGGGTGTTTTCCATTAAACCTTCTTTTTCCAGGGCATCCACCAGCTCTCCCAGCGCCGCGTCCGCGTAGTGAAGCGAGTTGAGATAGTTGAGCCAGTTCCGTTTTTTATAATCAAGGTTTGCCGGAATTTTCCCGGTGATTTGATATTTTTTATGAGGAATCTTATAAGGATGATGAGGATTTACCGGTAGATACGTAATAAAAAAGGGCTTGTTCCGGTCTTTTTTGATAAAATCAATACCGGGCTTGATCATTGCCCGTTCGTCTACGCCCCAGCCTACGTGATAATTGTAGGGCGGTATTTTAATAAGATCGTTATATTCAATTATTTGATCGAATTTCCTGTTTTTCAGGAAGCGCCTTTGTCCGGCATACCGTAATCCGCCGGTATGGATAAGGCTGGTCCGGTATCCCTGTTTTTTTAATATTTCCGGTATGGTAAGTAACTTTATATCCGGATGCTGCTGTATTACCAGGTCTTTGGTATTATGCTCATATGAAGAGCTTAAAATAGAAAGCATGGCATTTGCGGAAAGCGGAAAGTTCGCGTAATGGTTTTTTGCGTACAGGCTGTTGGCTGCCAGCCGGTGCAGGGTTGGGGTTACATATTTATCATTTATTTTTATATCCAGGTACTTCGTTGGGGTGGATTCAAAAAAATATAGTATGATATTATACTTTTTCCCCCTGGGTATATTGCTTATCCTGGGGTGCCGCAGCGGCTTTTCCAGGGAGCTGGTATCCAGTTTAAACGAAAAGGGCACGTCTTTGGTACTGTTCTCTGCCGGCAGGGCTGCCAGGGCTGTCTTTTCCTGTTGTCCTGCAAAGAGGTTGTATACCGGGTTCATGGATAGCTCGTGCAGGGTGGAAAGCAGACTCTTTTCTTCCATGCCCGGGAAGTTTTTTACCGCTTTTTCGAACCGGGACTCGGAATTACTTGGAATGGATATAAAAAATAATATGAGCATCAGTACCGGGGGGAAATATATGAGAAATCTGGTTATGGGAGCAGTGCGGTTGGATATGACGATGCGGGAAAAATTTTCTTTCCTGTTCCAGAGATAGAAAACTAATGCTGTTCCTAAAATAACAGGAGTTATGGATATCAGTTTGATATAAAACCCGGTTGAAACTTCTGCAAGGTAGGACTGGAATATATTGGAAAAACCGGTGTTAAATTCATCGCCCCAGAAACTTAACTGGAAAGTGGTTTCATATACCCTGAAAAAATCGACAGCCGAGAGCAAAAACAGGAGTTGTACCATAAAAAACAAGACAATCAGGATATATTTTATTTTCAGGAACCTGTTGGCTGCCGTAAGAATTACCAGGAGAATTACCAGGGAAATAAGCAGCGCTATTGTATCATAATATAGAGTGAGCCCCAGGTAGTCCGAAAGCCCCAGGATGTTCAGCTCCTTGTAGATGGAATTTATGAGCCTGAATATTTCATAGCGGTATCCCAGGAACAGGATTATGGAAAAAACAGCACAGGGGAAAAATACTACAATTATATTATAATAACAATGTTTTGCTGTTGATAATGGCTTTTTCATGAATTGCTTCCTGCTTTTGTTTCCCGGGACTTTTTTAATGAAATTTGTGCCTAAGATAGGGGGATAGGTTCCTGTGGTCAAGGAAAAAAGCAGGGGCGCGTAAGCTAATAATTGTAATGGAGGTAAAGGCATCCGATGCGATGTAGTTGGCGTGCGCGGGAATGAGCCCCTGCGAGGAGTGCGGCCCCCTGCTTTCCTCCACCCAGGTGAAAATCCGTCCTGGATTGCACCAGGGCGGGACCGTCCGTGGTCCCTGTTCCGGAAAGCAGGGGGCCGCACTCCTCGCAGGAGCTCATTCCCTGATGCATTCTGTACGTGTTACTAAAATTGCGAGTTGTACCCCCGAAAAATGAGCACTTACTAATAATTATTGGTATAAAAAAATTGCTTGCATTATTTATTAATTTTCGAATGGATAGGGTAATTAAGCTTATAAAAAAGAGTTATACTATAATACTATAATACTATAATACTATAATACTATAATACTATAATACTATGAGAATTGAAAAACTGAGGCTAAAAAATTTCCGTGCATTTGAAGAGAAGGAGTTTTCTTTCTCTCCACAGTTCAATCTGCTTGTTGGGGACAATGGTTCCGGTAAAACAGCTATCCTGGACGCCTTATCCATTGCAATAGGTTCCTGGCTGCTGGGTATTGGCGGCATAGATACCCGATCCATTAAAGAAGAAGAAGTTCGAAAAAAAATGATTTCCTTTGAGGACTCTATCAATTTTGAACCTCAATACCCTGTCATTGTGGAAGCTGCAGGAGAAGTTGCAGGCGTTCATCTAAAATGGGCCAGGAGTATTAACAAAAAGAGAGGTCGAACTACAAGGATCGGGGCAAAAGAGCTGGAGGAAATATCCATTGATGCTGAAAAAAAAGTGTCAGAAGGAAAAACTGTTAATTTGCCGGTGGTATCCTATTATGGTGTAGGCCGTTTATGGTTGAGACCCCAGGAATACAGTAAAATTGAGCCGCGTCATATTGATTCCAGGCTGGAAGGCTATTCATTCAGCCATGATCCCCGTTTAAACGAAAAAGATCTGGTTGGGTGGATAAAAAATCAGCAATATCAGAGTCTACAGGAAGGAAATGATTCTGCGGGATTTACTGCTGTTAAAGCTGCAATTGTGAGTTGTATTGATAAATGCAATCGTCTTGATTACATTGTTAAGTCAAATCAACTGGTTGTGGATATTCAAGACCAGGGAATACAACCATTTAGCCAGTTGAGCGATGGGCAGAGGAATATGCTGGCCATGGTGGGGGACATTGCTTTTAAAGCCGCAATATTAAACCCTCATTTTGGAGACCAGGTACTTCAGAAAACCGAAGGAGTTGTACTCATTGATGAAATTGATATCCATTTGCATCCCGCCTGGCAGCGACATGTTATTGAAGATTTAAGACATATTTTTCCTAAAATTCAATTCATTGCAACAACTCATTCACCCTTTATTGTTCAATCTTTGCGTGAGGAAGAACTTATTAACCTGAGCGAAAAGAAGCCTGTGGAAATGAATGTGGAGATGGCACTCACAGGGAAAACCGCTTAACCGTCCCGGAGGTAAATTATAATTGGCCGGGGTGGGCATTTCCACCGCATAAATTGAGCAAATCTCTCATATAATAACAATAATCATAAAAAAGTGCTTGCGCGTAAGTCATATATTTTTTTTATTTACAAGATTATATATATACACACACACAGCAGGAGGGATAATGAAATTTTCAGAAACGAAATGTGAAATTTTCCAGGCAGATGAGAAGACAAAGCTTCTTACTCACATCTGGCTGCCGGAGAAAAAGGTTTCAGCAGTTTTTATCGCAATTCATGGCGGATTAACTCATGGAGGAGATTACATCACTTCAGGGCTCTATTTTGCGAAAAAAGGAGTCGCCACATATGCTCCGGATCTCCGGTATCACGGCACTTTTGCCGAGCATAATGAGAACGAAAAAATCTTTTTTCATATAGATTCATATGATACATATTCTAAAGATATTCATAAATTTTATGACTGGGTAAAAGAAAAGCATCCCGGTGTTCCGATATTTATGTATGGACATTCAAACGGTTCCTTAATTTCGCTCAATTATGGGCTCACCATGGGGAAAAATACCGATGTAAAGGGATATATTATTTCTTCACCCTGGTTAAAAAATGTAGTAAAAGTCCCGCTTATTTTGAGATTTTTATCGAAAATCGTGGCAGCAATTGTACCGAAATTTGAATCGGAGCCCGAACCGCTCAATGATGTTGTTACCCATGATAAGGAAATTACCGCCCGTCATTATGAAGATGAAAAAAACGGTTTAAGAGGAAAGACCGCTTCGGCAAAGTTGTTCGTGGAAGCAACAAAGACGCAGCAGTTTGTTGTTGATAATATCAAAAACTGGGAAAAATTCCCGATTTTTGCCGTAGTAGCGGGGCAGGACAAACTTGCGGACCCGGAAACAAGTAAGCAGGCATTAAACAGTATTTCTTCCGGCCTGGTGGAAATGCATGTTCATGAAAACAATTATCACGAAAACTATAATGAAGAGAACCGGAAAGAAACATTTGACCTTATCTGGAAATGGGTCAAAAATAAAATATAAACCGTAATAAGCTATTCCGGGTGCTTCCATAGCATTCGGAACGGCTTATATAAAACACCCCCACTCATAAACAATATGCAGCCTGCCGGTTTTTTAGATTTTACCGAGAATGGACTTGCCTTCACGTAATTTTTTTTGTATGTTATATATTGTTATTGTGTGTCGTGAAAATTACAGGGAGAAAAAAATGAAAATAAAATTCATTCAACCATATTCGGGAGATCCAAAAGGATTACTCACCAATTATGATTACATCGCGAAGATGTTTTATCCAATAAAACGAAAGGATATTCCAAATCGTATGTTTTGTATGTCTCTTGCTTTTCCAATCCTTGCGGCTATAACGCCCCCGGAATTTGAAATAGAGATACTTGATGAAAGTACGGAGTATATCGATTATGACGATCCCGTTGATATTGTAGCGCTTACCGGGATGACCTATATGGCTCCACACGCGTATAATCTCGCGAAGGAATTCAAGAAAAGGGGGGTATATGTGGTTATGGGAGGAGTTCATGTTTCCTCCGTGCCCGATGAAGCGCTCCAGCACTTAGATACCGTATTCGTTGGAGAGTGTGAGAATATCTGGCGGGAATTCATAGATGATTTTAAGCAGGGAAAGCCTAAAAGAAAATACCAGGAAACAGGAATTGTTAGTTTGGATGAATTTATACTGCCCCGGTGGGACCTGGTAAAGAACAAGTATTACGCGCCGTATTTCATCCAGGCATCCAGGGGATGCTGTTTTAAATGTGATTTTTGCCAGCTCCATTTAACCTTTGGCAACACCGTACGGTATAAAAAACCGGAACAGGTGATCGCGGAAATCAAGCAGCTCTATAGTATTTATAAAAAAGAATTCTGGGGGGGGACTCCCATGCTTTTTTCGGATGATAATATTATTGCCAATATTCCCAAGGCAAAAGAATTATTTAAAGCGCTTATCCCGTTAAATATTAAATGGTTTTCTCTGGCCAGTTCAAATGTGGCAAGAAATGAAGGCTTGCTGGATCTCATGGTAGAAAGCGGCTGTGATCATCTTTCCGTAGGATTTGAGTCTCTCTCTCAGGAAAGTATGGACCTGGTAAATAAAGGTTCTGTCAACCAGGTAGAGTTATATAAAGATGACATTAAGATGATGCATTCAAAAGGGCTGAATGTTTCCGCACTTATGATGTTTGGACTGGATGGCGACGACCGGTCCATTTTTCAGGAGACCGTTGATTTTATTGATGAAACCAACCTGGAATACCCCATCTTTCATACGCTCCTGCCTCTTCCCGGAACGGTCTTGACTGAAAGTCTTGAAAAAGAAAAAAGGATCCTTACCTATGACTGGACAAAATATACGGGGTATTATTCCTGTATTGAACCTAAAAAAATGACAGCTGAAGAGCTGGAACGCGGGAACGATTGGACAACCAAAGAGGTGTATACCGAAGAAGCTATTCTCGGAAGAATAAACCGCCTGTACGATGAAGGAACAGCCATGACGGGCGAAAAGAATTATTATTTCACCCGTATTGTTATGTCTCTTTACTGCATCAGGGAAATGTTGAAAAAACGGTTTATAAAGAAAGATAAGCGGGTTGCGAAATTTATCTGGAAATTGACTAAAATATTATGGACCAAAAAGAAAATAAAGATCGGTGCGGTTTTCTTTTTTATCGATTATTTTGACTACTGCTGTACCATTCCCGATCTTGAACCGGTTGTTACAGTTGAAGAAAAATCAGCGTAACGTACGCAGGCTTCTTAGCACAGCGAAATTGTGTTGGTGCTTTAGGGGATAAGTGGTATTTCTCCTCCACCCCTGTTATAATACGTCCTGTATTAAACAGGGGCGTCGCCGTCCTGGCTCCTGTTCCGGAGAAATACCACTTATCCCCACTCCATTTTTGAGCTAATTTATTTTATAATATTATGACGTTTTCTTATAACGTTTCTTCCCTTGCTCCTGCTTCCTTTTTCATCAACTTTTTTGATAATATTAATAAGCATTTCTTTAATAGCGTCGTATTTTTTAAAATTGATATTTTCTTTGTTGTCGAGGGGAGTATGAACATAGGGATTGCTGCAAAATGTTGATATTCCGGGAACTCCTTTTTGGTTGAAATATTCAACATCGGACGGGAACATTGGCGCGAATTTATAGAATAGATCAAACGGTACCGGTAAAAAGCCGTTTTTTAACAGGGCAAACTTCGAAATACTTTTTTTAACATGGTTATTACCGGCGTAGGCAATGGCGTTGAAGATTCCTTTTTTCGTAGGGATGGGCATTTCCAGGTTTAAAAATAATCGATATTGATCCAGATCTTTTTGGTCTGTATGATCCGTATGATAGGTAGAACCGAATAAACCGGTTTCCTCCCCATCGAAAAAGATTGCTTTAACCTTCCGCTGCATGGGGATTTTTTTATGAATATACAGGTCTTCCAGGATATCAATAAGGAGTTGAACCGCGATGCAGTTGTCCTGGGAGCCGCTGTACCAGCTGTCGTAATGCGCGCCAATAACAATAGTGTCTTTGGCATTTTTATCTTCACCGGGAAAATCAACAACAAGATTCGTTCCGCTTACTGTTGTATATGAAGTAGAATATTCAATTCGAAGTTTTTTGATATTATTTTTTTTAAGAATTTGATAGTCGGAATTTGTTATACCAACAGCAGGTAAGGAGCAATTGCCGTAAATAAAAGGATACCCGATCCCTCTCTGAATATGGTCCTCAGTTTTGGAAACAAGAATCACCCCTGCGGCTTTATATTTAAGGGCCAAACCAATCTGTACAATTCTATGAACAAACGTATTATGATTGAATACTACGATTTTTCCTTTTATTTTTTTCCGTTCTTTTCTTCTTAGATTATATCCGGCAATATAGAGTTCTCCTTCAAGAGAATTCCCTTCCGAACCGGTATTGTCATAGAGATGTGAGGAATATTCTTTTCCATCGGCAATAATAACCGCTTTATTGTTAAGAGTGGCAGTAACATCGAAATGTTCTTCACTGATTAAACCAGTATCAAATTTTTTTTTGATATAATCTTTTATATGGTTTTTGGCTTTGATGCATGGTTCTGTTCCGATTTTTTTTTCGCCAAGAGCCGTTATTTTATCAAATACTTCCATTTTTGTATGTTTACCCTCTTTACCTTTTCACTGTTTTATAGAATGTAGAAAGGATAAAAAAAATAATTCAATGAATATTTGCAACTTAAAAAAGGAAATTTGGTAAAAAAGTGATATGATAAATTACGGACCAGTTGGACGGTTTTCAATCTGTCCTGGTATTAATTATTTATTGATGAGTAAATAATTATACTTGAAAAATGATGTGTCCCCCGGAACTATGGCTTTGTTTTGATTAACGGAGGAAACAATGAGTAATAAAAATAACAGGGAAGCTTTTTTTCTCAGTAGTGGAATGATTAATCCATTTGGAACGCTGCTGTATGACTGTTTTAATTTTCTTCTTATATTGCTCTATTTTGTAATCTATTTTACTGTTGGGATGCTGCTTCTTTTGTTTGATAACATATTTGATACACATCTCAGAGACGGTTTAATTCGTTTTTATGATATTTTTTCATAAGAAAGGCGGCGGCAAATAATGACAGCTTTAATTATAATCATATCCTTGTTTTTGTCACTTTTTGTTTTCTGGCGATTTTATTTTTTTCTTCGTAATCCCGGTCGGCAAATCCCGGAAGGCGATACAATTATAACCGCTCCGGCAGACGGATATATTAATTATATAAAAAAGATAGAGAACGGTGAAGTTCCTATTGCCATAAAAAAGAAAAATAAGATCCCTCTTGATGAATTTACAGCCATAAAGGAATTAAAAAATTCAACCGGGTATCTTATTGGCATATTTATGACACCGTTGTCGGTCCACCATAACAGGGTACCGGTATCGGGGGAGATAATATACCGCCGCCATACGGACGCCCCAAAGAATCTGAGCATGGGCCATATGGCGTCACTGGTATTTCTTAATCGGCCGCCATTTGACGAAGGAAGTGAGTTTTTAATTACAAACGAGCGTTTGACTGTGGGTATCAAAACAAAAGCAGGTGATGTTGTAACGGTAACGCAAATAGCGGACGCCTGGATAAACCGGATTATTGCCAGGGTTGATATTGGAGACGCGGTTAATCGCGGAGACTTATACGGATTGATTCGTTTTGGCTCACAGCTCGATATTTTTGTACCGGAAAATCTTGTTGAAAGCATAGCGGTAACGGAGAGAGAATACGTTAAAGCGGGAGAGAGTATACTTCTTAAAACCGCATCCCCTGTTTAAGCTTTGTTATTTAAAAGCATACATCACCATTGAGCTGGTTGCGGCAAATTCTCCCAGATGTATTTTGCTGAGATTATGATACCACGCAATTCGCATCCAGCTTTTATAATCTTTTAACGAGCTGAATTGTCCCCTCGATTTTTTCAGCTTTGGCAGGAGACCAAATTCTACGGGGTAAAAGGTTTTAACCCTTTTAAAGCCCGTACGCAGGAGCAGTTCTCCCAGGTTTTTCGCGGTAAAATATGAGAGATGTCCGGGCATATAATAGGCGTAATTCTCTTTAAGAGAACGGGCCTGCTTTCCCGCCATATTCGCGGTCTGGACCAGTAAAATCCCCTTTTCTTTAAGCAGGCGAAAACATTCTTCAACAGCAGAGCGGGGATCTTCCAGGTGTTCTATGAGCTCTATCATGGAAATACAGGAAAAAAAATCGTGCTTAAAAGGATGATCCTCAAGGGTTCCAATGTGTACCCGGTCTCGGTGTTGTTTTTTGGCGTGGTTTCCCGCGTACTCCGATAGCTCTATTCCGTAAGGAGTATAAAAGGCTTTGGCCGATTCCATGAGGCCGCCAAAAGAGGCGCCAATGTCGAGAAAATTTCCTTCTTTGATGTATTTACGCAAAACCCTGATCCGTTTGTCCCAGACATAGCGGGAAAACCGCAATTGTTCGCGCTCATCATGATACGAGTAATCGGCATTCCCGGAAAAATAATCCTCACTGTATAAACCGGTTATAATATGATCTTTTAACCGGGGATTCATGAAAATAAAGCCGCAGTCCCGGCATTGATCTGTTTTAAAAGGCAGTTCATAGGCCGAAATGTGATACAGCAGGGCGATATCACTTGAGTCACAGAGGGGACAGCTGGTAAGGGGTGCTTTGTATAGGGATTGGGGATTAAAACCCATCTGTTTTCAGTTCATTAACAAGATCAATATAAAACCGGTTCACATCCCAGGGAAGGTCCCCTGACAATTTGGGCATTGCCATAGTGGAGAAAGCCATATGAGGGATTCCCATAAACCAGTCGGCACCGGTAAGAACTTCGGTTGCTCCAAAGGTTTGATCTTCCACAGTAACAAAAAAGTCATTGTCGCCGCCATCATCGTGGTCTTTGATATATTTCCACGCTAAATAGGCTTCCGGCCAGTACTCACTACAGAGGGAGTGGGATTTTATTTTTGCGGCATAAGATTTTCGATATACAACATCGCTTAATCCCGTTTCAATTGGAGTAAGCTCCGCGTTTAATACTGCCATATAATCGGTAGTAAGGCACTCCATAGAGGGCCAGAACCCGGGATTTGCTATGGCTTCGTCTACATCATCATCAAAAAACAGGGTGATGAGTGAAGAAAGCATCTCTTCTCCAATTTTTTCTTTCGCGTCCACTGCCAGGTCCGCGAGAAGGGAACCGCCGTGGATACCGGCAAGAGAGGTGTATGTAGCCACGAGCTCGTGCATGGGAGTGCCGTCTCCGGCATTGAGCTTTGCTATCATATATCGCGCGTCAACAGCACCCTGAGAGTGTCCAATAAGATTAACTTTCCATTTTCCCATGGAGGCTTCATCCCAGTCTGCGGGCCGGGTTTCATCCAGGAATTGTTCAATAGCAGCGGCCAGTTTATTAGCACGTTCTTCGGTAGTGTCGTAGCGACCCTTAACCTGGTCGTATTTGTCCGCAATAAGGACAGAGGCGCCCTGGGCCTCCAGGGCTTCAACCATACCCAGGTTAAAACTGCCCAGCTTGCCGGAAGTAGGGGTTCCGTTATGGGAAGTTCCGGGAACGGTGCCGCCCCAGTGGTACGAAAGGACTACGGGATATTTGGTTTTGCAATCCGTACCAATAACCGGGTTATCATCTTCATTATCGCCCTGACATCCAAACAGCAGCAGAGATGAGAGCATCACCAAAAGCAAAGAGATAAGAGTTAAGGGTGATATTCGTTTCCGTACCATAAGATCTTCTCCCAAAATTAAGAATATCTTAATAGAAGAGTAAAAAAAAGCAATTTTGTCAAGGTATTTTCTTTATTTTTACCTCCAGCCTTTTGGTCGTCTCTCTCAAGAAACTCTTTTTAAATAGAGCCGTCTTCATCATAACGTGGGGCTGGAAGCCCCTCGCAGGGGTCGCACCCCACGCTATGAGAAATCCCCATAGCCCTGGTCTGAAACCAGCCAGTAAAGGCGTTGCACTGC